>DAIQRF010000254.1:0-3751 GCA_036786505.1 Casimicrobiaceae bacterium
ACCTGGCCAGCGGGCGCGCGAGCGGCGTTCACTCAACGCCCGGATTCTTCGTGGACGGCAGCGTGATTGATATTTCGCTCGGTATGGAACGCTTGAGCAAGGCTATCGAAGCGCGGCTCGCCAAGTCGCGCTAAAGCGTATTTCTGACGGTCCGCCTGCGGCATCACCCGCGCATTGCCGCGCGTCCAGACACGCATTGGCGGGAATCGCGCTCGGCCTCTCGCGTCACACCGATTCGAAAGACCACGGCTTCAGGATCTTGTTCTTGCGCTCAACGGCGTTTCGTGCCTCGAGGATAAGCCGCTTCAGATTCGCCGGCGTCTTCAGCTCCTGGATCAAGCTGCCTTCGAAGGTGTCGATGACTTCGTTGTCAACGTCGTAGACGCGGAAACCGAGCTTTCGATGATAGTCCTGCAGCTCGGCCACGACATGGAACGGCGCGAATGCCCGTTGCACCTTGTCGAGTATTTCTTCGCTGGTCAACATCATGCTCATGCGCGTCTCCGTCAAGTGTCCGAGGTAAGAAACGAAATACTACCGAAAACTGATCTTGCGTGGCTGAGCATGCACCGATTCAGCACGCCGGAGTTTTCGGATAGCACTTGCAAGGCGTTGATTCGGCGCGGCCACGGGCCGGAGTCACTTAGGCGCGATTTTTGCATTGCAACATGGGTCGGCATTCTATGACTGGTTCCGAATGCTGCGGGTCATGCTGGTTGACGACACCCAAAAGGATGTCAGTCTGCTCAAGGAAGCGCTCGACGCGGCGGGCTACCAAGTCGTCGCCGAAGAAAGATCACCGTCCGGGTTACTGGAGCGCGTCGGCGAAGTCCGTCCGGATGTAATCATCATCGATACCGACTCGCCGTCGCGCGACGTGCTGGAGCAGCTCGTCATCGTCAGTCGCGACGATCCGAGGCCGATTGTCATGTTCACCGACGACGCAAACAGCGAAACCATCAAGGCTGCGATCAAAGCGGGCGTCACGGCGTACATCGTCGCGGGAATGCAGTCCGAGCGCCTGAAACCGATTCTCGAGGTGGCGCAGGCGCGCTTCGATGCCGACCGTGCGTTGCGCGACGAGCTCAAGGATGCGCTGGGCAGGCTTGCCGAACGCAAGATCATTGAAAAGGCCAAAGGCATCGTCATGCAGCAGAAGCAGATCACCGAAGAACAGGCGTATCAGCTGATGCGCAAGCTTGCGATGGATCGCAACGTGAAGCTGCTCGATGTGGCGCGGCAGCTGCTCGACGTCAGCAGTTGGCTTTCGTAAGGGGATTGCGGCCGCGAAATGGTGCGCGACGCGGCGAAACGGCACTCCTTTGGTGCGGCGCAACAAGGCTTATGTCGATCGAGTCGCGGGTCTCCGAGGCGGGCCATCATCTGATTCGCTCTTGAACCAATACCTTAGTATTCTCGCTCGCGCGGTGGCACGAGCATTGCTAAAGAAGGGGCGAGGTCCCGACGACGGGACGCAACTTCCGTGACACCAATGGCGGCCGACGCCGGCCGCCGCCCAAGGGCAACGACGCCCTGACGTTCGACACCCGGTCGAGCTTCAGGGCGTTTTTTATTGGTCGCCACTCAACAAGGATCGAATGAATGCGATGAAAGCAATCAAGCAAGTCGGAAGAAGGTGCGGGCGAACCCGAGGTGCCCGTGCCGCACGCGCGGCGATCGCGAAGGTCGCGGCGCACGATCACGAGCGCAGGAAGCTTATCAAGATGGCAAGCGGTGCGGCGTTGCTGGCGATGGTTGCTCCCGGGGTGCGACATGCGGCGTGGGCCGCTGGTTCGGACGCGCCGGAGAAAAAGGAGTTGAAGATCGGCTTCATCCCGCTCACCGATTGCGCCTCGGTCGTCATTGCCTCGGTCATGAAGTTCGACGGGAAATACGGCATCAAGATCGTACCGAGCAAGGAAGCTTCGTGGGCTGCCGTGCGCGACAAGCTGGTCAACGGCGAGCTCGATGCGGCGCATGTCCTTTATGGGCTCGTCTATGGAGTGCATCTGGGCATCAGTGGCCCGAAGAAGGACATGGCGGTGCTTTGCACGCTGAACAACAACGGGCAGGCGATCACGCTTTCCAATCAAATGCGCGACAAGCGGGCCATCGACGGACCATCGCTCAAGGCCCTCATCGCACGCGAAAAGCGCGAGTACACGTTTGCGCAGACATTTCCGACCGGCACGCACGCCATGTGGCTCTACTACTGGTTGGCTGCGAACGGCATCCACCCGTTCAACGACGTGAAGTCGATCGTCGTCCCGCCGCCGCAGATGGTCGCTAACATGCGCGTGGGCAACATGGACGGATATTGCGTTGGCGAGCCCTGGGGCAATCGCGCCATTTACGACAAGATCGGTTTCACCGCGATCACGACCCAGGATATCTGGAAGGACCATCCCGAGAAGGTGCTCGGCACCAGCGCCGCATTCGTCCAGCAGAACCCCCATACCGCGCGAGCGATGATCGCGGCGGTAATCGAAGCATCGCGGTTCATCGACACGATGGCCAACCGCAAGAAAGTCGCCGAGATCATCGCCGACAAGAGCTACGTCAACTGCCCGGTCGACGTCATCGATCAGCGACTCGAGGGGGTCTACGACAACGGCATCGGCAAGCAGTGGAACGACGCGAATTACATGAAGTTCTACAACGACGGCGCGGTGAACTTTCCTTACCTGTCCGACGGCATGTGGTTTCTGACGCAGCACAGACGATGGGGCCTGCTCAAGGAAGATCCCGACTATTTGGCCGTGGCAAAGCAGATCAACAGGATTGACCTGTACAAGCAAGCCGCGGCGCTCGCCAACGCACCGGTGCCCAAGGAGGCGATGCGCACGTCGAAGCTCGTCGATGGCGTGGTCTGGGACGGTAAAAGGCCCGCTGCGTACGCGAGCAGCTTCAAGATCATGGCCTGACGCGCACGATCGAGATCACCGTGACCAGTGCCATCGTTGCATTGCGGCCCTTCGCGCCGAACGCGGAGCCCAAACTGGCTGCCGCCATGCAGCCTGCGAGCGCGCCGCCCGTTGCCTCGCGGAAGGATGCAGGCGCCGTCTCGCCCGAAGCCCAGGCCCGCGCCGTCGTCGCGGCCAAGGCGACGGAGATTGCGGAGCGCGCGCGCCTGCGCCGCGAGTGGATGCGTAGCTTCGTCCTGGCGGTGCTGCCTCCGGTCCTGGGCCTCGCGCTTTTCATCGGCGCGTGGGCGCTGTTTGCGCAAACAGCAGGATCGCTGCCGTCACCGGCGAAAACCTGGGTCTCCGCGGTCGACGTGTTCAGCAATCCGTTTTATCGGAAGGGCCCGAACGATCAGGGCATCGGCTGGAACATCCTGTCGTCGCTCAAGCGCGTGGGCATCGGATTCGGCCTTGCGGCGGCGATCGGCATACCGCTCGGGTTTATCTTCGGCCGCTTCGCGTTCGCCAACGCCATGGCCTCGCCGATCATCAGCCTGTTGCGACCGGTGTCGCCGCTCGCCTGGCTGCCGATCGGGCTCCTGGCATTCAAGGCGGCCAACCCCGCCGCGATCTGGGTGATCTTCATTTCCAGCATCTGGCCAATGATCATCAACACCGCGGTGGGCGTGCAGCGCGTGCCGCAGGACTACCTCAACGTCGCACGGGTGCTCAATCTTTCCGAGTGGAAGATCGTCACGCGAATCCTTTTTCCTGCAGTGCTTCCGTACATGCTCACCGGCGTGCGGCTCTCGATCGGCGTGGCGTGGCTGGTGATCGTCGCCGCCGAA
>DAIQRF010000012.1:0-15170 GCA_036786505.1 Casimicrobiaceae bacterium
CAGCGCAGGTACCGTAAACGCGAACCCGTAACCCGATTCCTTGGCGAAAACGCCGGCGATCGCCGAAACCGGCACGGTGACCTCCTGTGAGGTGCCGCTGAAGCGCGCGGTGAACTGCACCCATTCGTTGTCGATCGTCAGCCGGCGCGTCGCCCCGCGGCTGATGTTGAGCACGATCTCGCCGTTCTTCACGAATGCCGCGGGCACGCGCGTCTGGCTGCTGACCTTGACGGCGATATACGGTGTCAGCCCGTTGTCGGCGCACCACTCGCAGATGGCGCGGATCAGATAGGGCTTTGCTGATTGCTCGGACATGGGGAAAGGATACTACACAGTGCCGCTGGCGCAAACGCCCGACGGTTAGGACGACACTGGATCCCCGCTTCGCGGGAATGACGAAGCCGGTGAGGCCGGGTTGCGCACACGCACCAGACACTGGATCCCCGCTTTCGCGGGGATGACGCATCCGTTGCCAATCGCCGCGACGCTAAAGCGTCTTGCTCTTGGACGGATTTGTCACTTGCGCATGCCCCGCTCGGCGCTGGTCAGCGCCTCGATGAACGCCGGCCGCGAGAACAGGCGCTCGGCGTACTTCATCAGTGGCGCGACCTGCTTGGGCAACTGGATGCCGTAGTAGTCGAGGCGCCACAAAAGCGGCGTGATCGCAACGTCGAGCATCGAGAACTCTTCGCCCAGCATGTATTTGTGCTTGGCGAACACCGGCGCGATCTGCATCAGGCTGTCGCGAACAAGGCCGCGCGCCTTTTCGAGCTGCCGCTGGTTGTTCCCTTCGAGCGTGTCGATGTGCGAAAAGAGCTCTTTCTCGAAGCGGTGCAGGAACAACCGCGCTCGCGCGCGCATGACCGGATCGGCGGGCATCAGTTGCGGATGGGGAAAACGCTCGTCGATGTACTCGTTGATGATGTTCGATTCGTGCAAGACCAGGTCTCGCTCGACCAGTACCGGCACCTGGTTGTAAGGATTCATCACCGCCAAATCCTCGGGCTTGTGGTCGAGGTCGACGTCAATGATCTGAAAGTCCATGCCCTTTTCGTGCAGCACGATGCGGCAGCGTTGACTGAACGGGTCCGTAGTCCCGGAGTAGAGTGTCATCATGCTTTTTCTCCCGTGGCGAGCCTTGTTCGGGCGCGCCCAAATGCAAGGGGCAGGAACGTCGCTCCTGCCCCCGGCGGTTCCGTACAGCGGACACTGATGTCAGTGAACGTCTTTCCAGTAAGCGCGTTTCAATGCGTAGGCAAACACCAGCAATACACCGAGATAGATCAAGACGCCGATGCCGATATTGATTCGCTCGTTTCGCACCGGCTCGGCGATGTAGTCCAGATAGTTCACCAGGTCGGCGACGAAGCCCTCGTACTCCACTGGCGGCATCGTTCCGGATCCATCCAGCGCAAGTGTCTTGACCACGTACTTGTGGTCGTTGATTCGCTCGGCCAACGCAAGGCCCTTGGCCGCGATGACCGCCGCTTCGGCTTTGTCCTGATCTTCGTATTCGGTCTCCACTAGCCTCTGCACGCCGGAAAGCTTCCAAAGCACGTGCGGCATGCTCACGTTGTTGAAAACGAGATTGTTCCACCCGGTCGTCGTCTTTTTGTCCCGATAGAAGGCGAGCAGGTAACTGTAAAGCCAGTCTTTGCCGCGTATGCGGGCTTCCACCGACAAGTCCGGGGGCGCGACGCCGAACCACGCGACCGCGTCGGCCTTGGGCATCGTCGCGGTCATGGTCGAGCCCAGCTTGTCGGTCGCGAACATCAGGTTGTCGCGAATCTCCTGCTCGCTGATCCCCAAATCCGTCAGGCGGTTGTAACGCATGTACTGCGCGCTGTGGCAGTTGAGGCAGTAGTTGGCGAAGTTGCGCGCGCCTCTTTGCAGCGACTCCATATCGAGACGGTGCGCCGGCGCCGGCTCGAGGCGCAGGCCCGACTCCTGCGCCGAGACAGTGAGCGTCGCCGCGAGCACAATGAAACCCAACAGCGCCGTCATCGGTTTCATCTACGCGGTCACCCTTTCCGGCACGGCTTTTGTCTTGTCGCGCGCCGTATACCAGGGCATGAGGATGAAAAACAGGAAGTAAACGACGGTAAGAACGCGGGCGACGACGGTTGCCTTGTCAGCGGTGCCCAGCAGCGGAATCTTTTCGCCGAACTGGCCCCACACGGTCACCGGCACGACGCCCAGATAGCCGAGAATCAGGAAACTGATCACGAACGCCGCCAGCCAGCCCTTGTACAGCGATCCGCGGTAACGAATGGACTTGACCTTGCCGCGATCGAGCCACGGCAGAAAAAACAGCATCACCACCGCGGCAACCATCACCAGCACGCCCCAAAATTGCGAGGTCAAAAACGACGGCACCGCGCGCAACATGGCGTAGTACGGCGTGAAGTACCAGACCGGCGCGATGTGCACGGGTGTCTGCAGCGGGTTCGCCGGAATGTAGTTGTTCGCTTCGAGGAAGTAGCCACCGCCGTCGGGCCAGAAGAAGACCACGATCGAGAAAAATATCAGGAACACGACGACACCGAACAGATCCTTGACCGTGTAATACGGATGAAAAGGAATGCCGTCGAGAGGGTGGCCGGTCACCGGGTTCATCGTGTCCTTGATCTCGACGCCGTCGGGATTGTTGGAGCCGACTTCGTGCAGCGCCATCAGGTGCACGGCGACCAGGATCAGCAGCACCAGCGGCACCGCGATCACGTGAAAGGCAAAGAAGCGATTCAGGGTGACGTCGGAGATCGTGTAGTCGCCCCGGATCCATGTTCCCAGGTCGTCGCCGATAATAGGTACGGTCGAGAACAGGTTGACGATCACCTGCGCCCCCCAATACGACATCTGGCCCCACGGAAGCAGGTAGCCGAAGAACGCTTCAGCCATCAGCGCGAGGTAGATGAAGCAGCCGACGATCCACAACAGTTCGCGTGGCCGGCGATAGCTGCCGTAGAGCAGCGCACGAAACATGTGCAGATAGACGACGATGAAAAAAGCCGACGCGCCGGTCGAGTGCGCATAGCGGATAAACCACCCGCCCGCGACGTCGCGCATGATGTATTCGACCGACTCGAAGGCCTTGGCCGCATCGGGCTTGTAGCTCATGGTCAGGAAAATGCCGGTGAGAATCTGCATCACCAGCACCACCAGCGCCAGCGAGCCGAAGAAATACCAGAAGTTGAAATTCTTCGGCGCGTAATACTCCGCGACCTGCGATTTCCACAACGCGGTCAGCGGAAACCGGTCGTCGATCCAGTTCAGAATTTTTTGCATCGGTGCGCTTAGGCTCACGCCTTCTTGGTTCCGTCTTCGCCGATCACGATCCTGGTGTCGGACACGAATCGGTACGGCGGAATGATAAGGTTGGTCGGCGCGGGTACGCCCTTATAGACGCGGCCGGCAAGATCGAACTTGGACTGATGGCACGGGCAGAAAAAACCGCCCAACCAATCGGGGCCCAGATCCGCTGGAGCCACTTCCGGCCGAAAATTCGGCGAACAGCCGAGGTGCGTGCAGATGCCCACCGCGACGAAGATCTCCGGCTTTCGCGAGCGGTCCTCGTTTTTCGCATAGACGGGCTGGTGATCGACCTCTGACTTGGGGTCAGCCACCCGGTCGTCGAGCTTGGGCAGCGTCGCCAGCATCGCCGGGGTGCGATTGATGATCCACACCACCTTGCCCTGCCATTCGACTTTGATCTGCTGGCCGGGCTCGAGCTTGCTGATGTCCTGCTCGACGGGCGCACCGGCGGCTTTTGCGCGCTCGCTCGGCCAGAAGCTCATCGCGAAAGGAACGGCCGCCGCCGCCGCGCCGATGCCGCCAACCACCGTCGTGGCGCCAATCAGGAAGCGGCGCTTCTTGTGGTCCACACTCCCGTATTCTGACATGACGCCCGGCCCTTCAAGGCAAAACCGCAAACCGCGCGAGTATAAATGATTTGGCCCCTTCGGCGGAAGCCTTTGTTCAAAAATGTGTCGGAAAGTTACAAGAAAACAGTACATTAGCGACTGGACTTGTTTTCATCGCCACTCCCGGCCCAAGGCCCATGCTGCATTGCGACAGCGGACGTCTATAATCGCGATCTCGATCCTTTTCCCTATTGACGGGTCATATCGTGCTACGTCGTTTTTGGCTGCTGTTCGCGCAGATCGCGACCATCTGTCTCGCGGTGCTGTTCGTCGTCACCACGCTGCGGCCGGACCTGCTCGCGCGCTACACGGGCAGGAACAACGTCGTGCTGATGCAGGAAACTCCGGTTGCCGTCGCCGGCGCCGTCAAGATCGACAGCCTGGCCGATGCGGCCAAGAAAGCGATGCCGTCGGTCGTCAACGTCTACACCAGCAAGGAAATCCACCAGCGGCGTCCGCTGATGGACGATCCGGTGCTTCGCCGCTTCTTCCCGGGCCTCGGCGAACAGGAAACGCGGCGCGCAAACAGTCTCGGATCGGGTGTCATCGTCAGCAGCGGGGGTTATGTGCTGACCAACAATCACGTGATCGAGGAAGCCGACGACATCCAGATCGTGCTATCTGACGGCCGGCGGTTGCGCGCGACGGTGCGCGGCAGCGACCCCGAATCCGATCTGGCAGTGCTGAAGACGGACGGTAGCGATCTGCCCGCAATCACGTTCGGCAAGCTCGACTCGGTCCAAGTCGGCGACACCGTGCTGGCGATTGGCAGCCCATTCGGATTCGGCAATACCGTCACCCACGGGATCATCAGCGCGCTGGGCCGCAACCACCTGGGCATCAACCGCTTCGAGGATTTCATTCAGACCGACGCCGCGGTGAACCCGGGCAATTCCGGCGGCGCGCTGGTCGACACCGCCGGTAATCTGATCGGCATCAACAGCGCCATCTTCTCGCAGAGCGGCGGCTCGCAGGGGATCGGCTTCGCCATTCCGGTTTCGCTGGCAAAAAGCGTGCTCGAGCAAATCATCCGCGACGGTGAAGTCACGCGCGGATGGCTTGGTATCGAGCCGCAGGAGCTGACCCCGGAGCTCGCGGCCGCGCTCACCCTCGCGAGCGGCGACGGAGTGCTGATCCGAGGCGTGATGAAAAGTGGCCCGGCCGATCGCGCGGGCATGCTCGCGCGCGACGTGGTGCAGGAGATCGACGGCAAACCGACGCACGACGTAACCGCTTTGCTGTCGCAGATCGCGGCGCTGACGCCGGGCAGTCAGGCAAAGCTCCGGGTGCTGCGCGACAAGAAACCGCTCGAGCTGGAAGTTACCGTCGGCAAGCGGCCCAAGGCGCACGCTTCTTAGTGCGCGTTACGAAAGTGCATGACGCCTAAATCCGCGAAATCGTCATTCCCGCGGGAATGAGCCCGAAGGGCGAAGTTTTGAGGAACGGCCAAGCGGGAATCCAGTCTATTGGTGGGTAAAAATAGGTCCCCGCTGAAGCCTGCCCTCGAATGCTTGAATCGGGGGCGGGGACGAAGCCGCCACTATGCGGCGGCTTCGCCTTCCTTGTCGCGCTTGGGCACCGATATGAAGCGCGCGCACAGCAATCCCAGCTCGTAGAGCAGCCAAAGCGGTACCGCCAGCATCACCTGTGACAGGATATCCGGCGGAGTGAACACCGCGCCGACGACGAACGCGCCGACGATCACGTAACCCCGAATCGAACGCAGCTTTTCCAGGCTGACCACGCCCAGCCGCACCAGCACGATGATCACCACCGGCACCTCGAAGGTGATGCCGAAGGCCATGAACATGGTGAGCACGAAGGAGAGATATTTGTCGATGTCGGTCATCATCTGCACGCCCGCAGGCGTGTAGTTGGCGAAGAAACCGAAGGCGATCGGAAACACGGCAAAGTACGCAAAAGCCATCCCGAGCGCGAAAAACACCACGCTCGACACGATCACCGGTATCGCAAGCCGCTTTTCGTGATGGTAAAGGCCGGGCGCGACAAACGCCCACATCTGCAACAGCACGTACGGCAGCGCAATCAGAAACGCCGCCATCAAGGTCACCTTCAAGGGCACCAGGAAAGTACCGGTGACGTCGGTGGCGATCATCGTTCCACCACGCGGCAAAGCCTTCAGCAACGGCGCCGCCAGCAGCGCGTAAATATTTTTTGCAAACGGGAACAGGCACAGCAGGACAATCAGGATCGCGATGATCGAGCGCATCAATCGGCTTCTCAACTCGATCAAATGCGAGATGAAAGTGTCTTGCGCGCCTTCGGGGCCGGGTGTTTGATCGCTCATCGATGGACTAGGAAATACCCGGGCTGCTCCCTCGCTGACGGCAGCGGCTTCCGGCAAGGGTCGCGCGAGTTGCCTTGCGCGACGCGACGGTCATTGTAGCGCGCGCCCGCTGCGCTCGCGGTCGAGCGCTCGCTGGCGGAAACGTCAGATACGATCGAACCCCGGCAGCGCCCCCTGGCGTGGCGGCTCGCCGGCAGCGGTAGGTGCAGGCAACGCCGAGGGCGTCGCATCGGTCGATACGAGCGGCAACAGATCTGCCCGAGCACTCGCCCCAACCTCTGCTTCAGGAACTGCGCCGGCGGTAGCCGCGGAAGGGCTCGCGCCGGCTTCGTTGAGCTGGGTTTCGACCGACCGCACGCCGCTTTCCATCTCGCGCGCGGCATCCGTCATCGAGGATTCGAGATCCCGTGCCGCGGTCTGCACCTCGCTTTGCAACTTGCGCAGCTCGTCGAGCTCCATCTCGCGGCTGATATCAGCCTTGACGTCGTTCACGTAGCGCTGCAGGCGTCCGAACATATGGCCGAGCGTCCTCGCGACCTTGGGCAAGCGCTCGGGGCCGATCACCACCAAGGCCACCACGGCGATGACGACGATTTCGCTGAATGCTATGTCGAACACGGTTCAAACAGGACTATGAGTGCCGCGTGCGCACGGGCTGCGGTGCCGCGGCGCGCTTGAGCGACGCTCAGACCTTGGTCGAGGTTTCCTTGGTGACCTCGCCCTCGATCGTCTTGCCGCCCAGCTGGGCCGAAGATTGCGCCGAAGGAGCGTCCGCTCCCGGGGGAACGGATTCGCCATCCTGGCTCTTCATGCCCTCTTTGAAACCTTTCACTGCGCCGCCGAGATCCTGGCCCACGTTGCGCAGCTTCTTGGTGCCGAATATCAAGACGACGACCAGCAGCACGATCAGCCAGTGCCAGATGCTCAGTCCGCCCATGATGGGTCTCCTTCAAACATTGGATTTGGGCATCATTGCGCCCAGCGGTTCCGGGCCGCCGATGACATGGATATGCAAATGCATCACGTCCTGCCGGCCGATACGCCCGGAATTGATGATGGTACGGAAACCGTCCGGTGAGCCCTGCTCGCGCGCAAGCTTTGCGGAGAGCGTCAGCATCCGCCCGAGCATGCCCGCATCCTCCGCCGCCGCGTCGGCGAGAGACGCGATGTGCTTTTTCGGCACCAGCATGAAATGCACCGGCGCCAGCGGTCGAATGTCATGGAATCCGAGAACCTCGTCGTCCTCGTAGACTTTCTTCGACGGCACCTCGCCGCGCACAATCTTGCAGAATATGCAGTCGTCCATAACGTCGCCGGTTGTCGCGAGCCGGTTGTCGCGAAATAGTCGCACCCGGAAAGCCGGACGCGGCTGCCGGTCGCTTTTCTCGCGTTAGCTGCGCGACGCTTTTTCGTCGAGGCCGGACACGCCCTCGCGCCGCCCGAGCTCCGCAAGCACGTCTTCCGGTCCCAAGCCATGGCGTTCCAGCAAAATCAGGCAATGGAACCAGAGGTCCGCGATCTCGGCTGTCAACCGGATCTTATCACCATCCTTGGCGGCCATCACCGCCTCGGTAGCCTCCTCGCCGATCTTCTTGATGATCGCGTCCTCGCCTTTGGCGAAAAGTGTCGCGACATAGGACTTCACGGGATCGACGTTGCGGTGCTCACCTATCGTCGTCGCAATGCGCTGCAAAATATCGTCATGTCTGGCCATAGATGACTTTCGGATCCTTGATGACGGGCTCGACCGTGTGCCAGGCACCGTTGTCGAGCCGCTGGAAAAAACACCGGTGCCGGCCGGTATGACAGGCAATCCCGCCTTCTTGTTCGACGATCAGAAGAATTGCGTCGTTGTCGCAGTCAAGGCGAATTTCGCGGACTCGTTGGACATGACCGGAGCTCTCGCCCTTCTGCCACAGCCGACGGCGCGAACGCGACCAGTAATGCGCAAGGCCCGTCGCCGCCGTGCGCGAAAGCGCGTCGCGGTCCATCCAGGCCAGCGTCAACACCGTGCCGTTTGCCTCCTGGGCGACGGCCGGCACCAGGCCGTCGGCATTCCAGAGTATGGTATCGAGCCAGTCGCTCATGATTGCCTTTCGGATTCATTAGCTTGGACGCCGCGCCAGGATACGCGTGCAATCTCCGCCGGCACGGCTGCGCGATGTCGCGATGACCAAAAGACACCGGGTTCTCGCTTGGCCGTTCCTCGAAACTTCCCCTTCGGGCTCGTTTTCGCGGGAACGACGAGATCGAGGATCCGGCGTCACGCACTTTCGTCATGCTCAATCATCCCTGATCTCGATCCCGGCGGCGCTCATGGCGTGCTTGGCCTGCCTGACCGTGAATTCGCCATAGTGAAAGATCGACGCGGCAAGGACCGCGTCGGCGCCGCCGATCACGACGCCATCCACCAGGTCCTGCAGCCCGCCGACGCCTCCCGACGCGATCACCGGCACGTCGACTGCATCCGCGACTGCCCGGGTGAGACGAAGATCGAAGCCGCTGCGCGCGCCATCGCGGTCCATGCTGGTGAGCAGGATTTCGCCCGCACCGAGCCTGACCGCTTCGCGCGCCCAGAGGACGGCGTCGCGGCCGGTCGCGGTCCTGCCACCGTGCGTATAGACTTCCCATCGACCCGGCGCGATCTCTTTGGCGTCGATGGCGGCGACGATGCACTGCGCACCGTAGCGTGCGGCCGCTTGCTTGATGAGCGCCGGGTTGTTCACGCCGGCAGTGTTGATGCTCACCTTGTCGGCGCCGGCA
Organism: Casimicrobiaceae bacterium; assembly: GCA_036786505.1. Lineage (GTDB taxonomy): Bacteria > Pseudomonadota > Gammaproteobacteria > Burkholderiales > Casimicrobiaceae > PALSA-1003. The sequence goes on from DAIQRF010000012.1 coordinate 8,992, forward strand.
TTGAGCAGCGCGCGGATGTCGTCGACGTGGCTCACGCCTCCTCCGACCGTCAGCGGAATGAATACCTGATCGGCTACCGCACCGATCATCTCGTAGAGCAGGCCCCGCGTTTCCACGCTGGCCCGGATATCGAGGAACGCGAGCTCGTCGGCCCCTTGCTGGTCGTAGCGCCGCGCGACCTCGACCGGGTCGCCGGCATCGCGCAAGTTGATGAAATTGATGCCTTTGACGACGCGGCCCTCGGCGACGTCGAGGCAGGGAATGATGCGCTTGGCGAGACCCATGATCGGGGTCAGACCCCGTTTTCCTTCACGCCGTTTCTCATCCGTCTGGCCCTGCTTTGGAAAACGGGGTCTGACCCCTACGTGCCTTTGGCGGCCTTGAGTGCGGCCTTGAAATCGAGCGTGCCCTCGTAGAGCGAGCGCCCGGCAATGGCGCCGATGACGCCTTCGCTTTCGAAGCTCGCGAGTTCCTTGATGTCCTTCAAGCTGTTGATTCCGCCGCTGGCGATCACCGGGATCCTGAGCTCGCGCGCCAACTTGGCGGTGGCTTCGATGTTGACGCCGGTGAGCATGCCGTCGCGTCCGATATCGGTGTAGATCAGCGCTTCGACACCGTAATCCTCGAATTTCTTGGCCAGGTCGACCACGTCGTGCCCGGTCATCTTCGACCAGCCATCCGTCGCCACCTTGCCTTCACGCGCATCGAGCCCGACGATGATGTGTCCGGGAAATGCGGAGCACGCGTCGTGCAAAAAACCCGGGTTCTTCACCGCGGCGGTGCCGATGATTATGTAGGTGATGCCGTCATCGAGATAGCGCTCGATGGTATCGAGATCGCGTATGCCTCCGCCGAGCTGTAGGGGGATCTCCTCGCCAATGACGCTGACGATCTCGCGGATCGCCATCTCGTTCTTGGGTTTGCCGGCAAATGCGCCATTGAGATCGACCAGATGCAGCCGCTCCGCGCCGAGATCGAGCCAATGGCGGGCCATCGCGGCCGGATCCTCGGAAAATACGGTGGCGGACTGCATCTCACCTTGCTTCAGGCGGACGCAGTTACCATCCTTGATATCGATCGCGGGAATGATCTGCATGTCGGCGGGTGTGCGACTGCTTTAGACGCCACCGTGGCAACGTGCGCGGATAAAATCAGGCGCGGCCGTCCCAGGTGACGAAGTTGGCAAGCAACTGGAGACCGGCGCTGTGACTCTTCTCGGGATGGAACTGCACGGCAAAGATATTAGCGCTTGCAATCGCGCAAGTAAACGCCGCCGGGTATTCGACCGATGCGGCGGTCACCTTCCGGTCATCGGGCACCGGGTAATAACTGTGCGCAAAATAGAATCTTGTGTGATCCGCGACGCCATGCCACAAGGGATGGCCTTGCTTTTGGGCCACCGGGCTCCAACCCATGTGCGGAACCTTGAGCCGGTGCCCGGCGGGGTCTTGCATCTGCTCATCGCGGAATCGAACGACACCTCCCGGAAGGACACCAAGACACGAAGTGGGTCCTTCCTCGCTGTGGTCGAACAACATCTGCAGACCGAGGCAGATGCCCAGAAACGGCCGGTCGCGGACAACTTCCATGACCACCTCCCGCAGACCGCTCTGGTCGAGGGCGCGCATGCAGTCGGGCATCGCGCTCTGACCCGGCAGCACCACGCGGGCCGCGCTGCGTATCGTCGCCGGATCGGAGCTCACCACGATGGTGCGCTCGGGCGCGACGTGCAGCAATGCCTTGGCGACCGAACGCAGGTTGCCCGTTCCGTAGTCGACGACGGCGATATCGGGCATCGGGGATCAGAATGTTCGGATCAGAAATCGTCAAACAGGACGCGCCAGCGACTCAGGCTCGCGGCGAGCCTGCGAGGTCGTCAAAACGCGGCGAAGAGCCCGCGGTGGAGAGCAAAGACCGCGCTATAGCGCACCTTTCGTCGACGGCACCTTGCCTCCGGCTCGAGGATCGATCTCAAGGGCCATCCGCAGCGCCCGCGCGAACGCCTTGAACACCGTTTCCGCCTGATGATGCGCGTTGTCGCCGCGAAGATTGTCGATATGGAGCGTCGCCAGCGCGTGATTGACGAAACCCTGGAAGAACTCGTGGGTGAGATCGACATCGAAGTCACCGATCATCGGTCGCGTGAACGCAACGTGATATTCCAGTCCCGGACGGCCGGAGAGGTCGACCACGACCCGCGACAGCGCTTCGTCCAGCGGCACATAAGCGTAGCCATAGCGCGTCAACCCGGCCTTGTCGCCAAGCGCCTGTTTGACCGCCTGGCCGAAGGTGATACCGACATCTTCGACCGTGTGATGACCGTCGATATGCAGATCGCCCTTCGCTGACACCGTGAGGTCGATCATACCGTGGCGGGCGACCTGATCGAGCATGTGGTCGAGAAACGGCACGCCGGTAGCGAGCTCGGCACGCCCGGTGCCGTCCAGATTCACCTCGACGCTGATCGAAGTCTCCCGCGTGACGCGGTCGATGCGCGCCGTGCGCGCCGTGCCTGCCGCCGCTTTCAACGAGGGGGTCATTTAGTTGGCCCGCGGGTTGACCCAGGTGAGGGCTCGAGCTCGGCCAATACCGAAAGCAGCAAATCGTTCTCGTCTGGCTTGCCCACGGTCATTCGCAGGCAGTTTGCCAGCAGCGGATGCCAGCCATGCAGGTTCTTGATCAAGATGCGTCGCGCCTTGAGGCCGTCGAATATTCTGTTTGCGTCGTTCACGCGCACCAGCACGAAATTGGTCTGCGTCGGATACACGCAAACGTCCGGCAGTCGCGCCAACGCGGATTCAAGCCGCGTGCGTTCGGCGCGAATCGCCGCAGCCTGCTCCGTCATCCAGCCCGTATCGACGAGCAGCGCCTCGACCGCGGCTTGCGTCAGCGCGTTTACATTATACGGCTGACGGACTTTGTTCAGCTCCGCGATCCAGGCAGGCGCCGCGACGGCATAGCCGAGCCGGATGCCGGCCATGCCGACTTTCGACAGCGTGCGCAGGACCAGGAGATTAGGGAGCGCGGGCACGCGGGCCAGAAAACTGGCATTGGCAAACGCGTAGTACGCCTCATCGATCACCACCAATCCTGGCGACGCTTCGATGATCGCTTCGACATCGGCATCGGCAAAGAGATTGCCGGTGGGATTGTTCGGATAGGCAAGAAAGATCACCGCCGGAGATTCGCGCTCGATCGCCCCGAGCATCGCCTCGCGGTCGAGGTTGAAATCCGGGCGCAGTGGCACGCCGACAAAGCGCGTCGACGCGTACAGCGCGTCCATGCGGTACATCACGAACGAGGGGTCGGGGGCGAGCACCACGGCGCCGGGCTTGGCGAGGGCCGAGACGATGATCTGTATCAACTCATCGGAGCCGTTGCCGAGCAAGAGTCCGGCGCCTTCAGGAATGTCCCATGCGCAACGCAGCGCGCGCTTGGCTCCTTCGCCGCCCGCGTCGGGATAGCGGTTGATCGCAACGCGCCCGAGCGCGGCGGACAACCGCGCCTTGACGGCGTCCGGCAGCGAATAGGGGTTTTCCATCGCATCGAGCTTCACCCACGCGGTGGCGTCGGGGCCGGCCCTGGCAACGGCGTAGGCGGAAAGCGCGCGGATCTCGGGTCGAACGACGCGGGCAACGGCGTCTTGAGCCACAAGCGCGCGCCCGCCATCGGTCATATCGTTTCCGTATCGGCGATGAACAGGTCGACACCGCCGGTGGCGAAATTGCCCAAATCCACCGCGGTCGCCTGGCCCTGTGGCGAAACCAGCGCGGCGTTGATCGCGACCAGCGACGAAAAAGTCAGCGCTGCGATCAAGTGATACGGCGCCGAACCGCCGCCCACGCTTGAAATCGTTCCGCGCGTCACCTCGTAAGCCTCCAGCCCGGGAATCGTCTTCGCCAGAGGCGCGTGCACGCCGTAATGGTAACGGTCGAAAGCGGCTGCATCGACGGGATGCTTGTACATCGCGTACACCTTGGCCATGGCTTCTTCTCTGGATTTACTTGTCGAGACGATACTCGGCGCTCGCCGCGTGCGCCGGCAAGCCTTCGCCACGCGCCAGCGTCGACGCCAGGCGACCGAGCGTCTGAGCGCCCTGGCGCGAAACCGCGATCACGCTGGTCCGCTTCTGGAAATCGTAGACGCCCAGCGGCGAGGAAAAGCGCGCGCTGCGCGCCGTCGGCAGCACGTGGTTCGGTCCGGCACAGTAGTCGCCTACCGCCTCGGAGCTGAAATGGCCGACGAAGATTGCGCCGGCGTTACGTATCTCGGCGACCAAGCGCTCCGGTTTCGCGACCGCCAGCTCGAGATGCTCCGGGGCAAGGTCATTTGCGATGGCGCACGCTTCAGCAAGATCGCGCACTCGCACCAGGGCGCCGCGGCTGGCCAGCGATGCCGCAATGATCTCCTTGCGCGACATTGCCGGAAGCTGGCGCGCCATGCTCTTGGCGACGGCGTCGATCAGCTTAGGCTCGGGTGACAGCAGGATGGCGCGCGCGGCTTCGTCGTGCTCGGCCTGGGAAAACAGATCCATCGCAATCCAATCCGGATTGGCGCTGGCGTCGGCGATGACGATGATCTCGGAAGGGCCGGCGATCATGTCGATACCGACCGCGCCGAAAACCCTGCGTTTCGCCGCCGTGACGTAGGCATTGCCCGGTCCCACGATCTTGTCGACCGCCGGAATCGTCGCGGTGCCATAGGCAAGCGCGGCGATCGCCTGCGCGCCGCCGACGGTGAACGCCCGCGTCACTTGGGCGACGTGCGCCGCGGCCAGCACCAGCGGGCTTTGGGCGCCGTTCGGCGTCGGCACGACCATCACGATCTCGCGCACTCCCGCGACCTGCGCCGGCAGCGCGTTCATGAGCACCGACGAGGGGTACGCCGCCTTGCCGCCCGGTACGTAGATTCCAACGCGGTCCAGCGCCGTGACTTGCTGGCCGAGACGTGTCCCGTCGGCTTCAGTGAACGACCATGATTTGACGCGCTGGTGCCGATGGTAGCTCCGCACCCGCTCGGCGGCGGCGACGAGCGCGTCGCGCTGTTCGGCGCCCAAAGCGTCGAACGCGGCTTCGAACGCGACCGGCCCGAGCTCCAGCGCGGCCACCGAGGACGCCTTGATGCGGTCGAACAAGGCGGTGTATTCGAGCACGGCGGCGTCGCCGCGCACCCGCACGTCGACGATGATATTGGCGACCGAGGTGTCGATCGCCTCGTCCTGGGCGGTGTTGACCGCCGTCAGCCGCGCAAGCGCCGCGGCGAAATCCGCAGCCGACGAATCGAGACGGCGCATTTCAGTCACCGCGGTCAGGCGCTGCTGGGTTCTCTGGCGGCAGTGGCGGTGCTCGCGGCGCCGGCGGTGCCCGCGCTGCTGGTAGCGCTCGGTGCCGTTCGGGCGATGGCGTCGAGCACCGGCTGGACCGTGGCGCGCTTGAGCTTGAGCGACGCTGGATTGACGATCAGCCGCGCGCTGATCGCCATAATATCTTCCACCGCGACCAGATCGTTGGCCTTGAGCGTGTTGCCGCTGCTGACGAGATCGACGATGGCATCGGCAAGTCCCACCAGCGGCGCGAGCTCCATCGATCCGTAGAGCTTGATCAGGTCGACGTGCATGCCCTTGGCCGCGAAATGCTCGCGTGCCGTGGTGACATATTTGGTCGCGACGCTCAGGCGCGCACCGCGCCTGAGCGCACCCTGGTAGTCGAAGCTGGCTTTGGCGGCGACTACCATCCGGCAACGGCCAATGCCGAGATCGACGGGTTGATACAGCCCCTCCCCACCGTGCTCCAGAAGCACGTCCTTGCCGGCGACACCCAGGTCCGCGGCGCCACGCTGAACGTACGTGGGCACATCGGATGCGCGGACGATGATGAATCGAACATCGGGACGGTTGCCGTCGATGATGAGCTTGCGCGAGGTTTCGGGGTCCTCGGCCGGAGCGATGCCCGCCGCGGCGAGCAGCGGCAAGGTCTCATCGAAGATGCGACCTTTGGACAGCGCGATAGTGAGCATGGCCATGAGCGCTTCGCAAACGCGCATTCTAGCAGTCCGCCGGCAGCACTTCGCGCCGGCAGCTCATCGTCGCCCGAAGATGCACGCTCGCAGGCGAGCGCGCCGGCTGCGCAGTGCTCGCCCCGAAAGTGCGGTTTTAGGCGACGCGATGGATGCGCGCGCCC
>DAIQRF010000255.1:0-3670 GCA_036786505.1 Casimicrobiaceae bacterium
GAGTGCGGCATCGAGTCATCGGTACCGACGCTTGACGCAACTTATGCACGCCGATTGGCATAAGACAGGGATTTTTGGCAGGAACAGGGTATTTCACGTGCAAACATCGTCGGAGGAGGTTTTCGGTACACAGACCCCCCGATAAGCAGGCAATCTCAGAGCCGGTCGGCACTTCGCATTCGCGCCAAATCCGGACTCATGAACCGCAGCAAAATGTATCTCTATTCGATCACCTCGTCGGCGCATTCCACATTTAGTTGCAGCGTAGCCAAGGCGTTCAGGCTACTAAAATCGCCGACCAGCGAGAAACAGAAAACCCAAATTCTCGACGTCTGTTAGAAGATTTTGCCAGGATTCAGTATCCCGTTTGGATCGAGTGCCTGCTTGAGCGCGCGCATCAACGCAATTTCGCTTTCGCTTCGGCAGACGGACAGATAGGGCTTCTTCTCCAACCCAATGCCGTGTTCGGCCGAAATCGACCCGCTCAAATTGCCGAGTGGACCATACACGAGTGCTTCGATCTTCGGCCGCAACGCCACGTAGTTCTGGGATTGGACCTGAACAATCACATGCAAATTCCCGTCCCCCAGATGACCAAAGATCCAGAGTTTGTGCTCACCGATGCCGGCCTTCAGATTCTTGCCCAAGGCCTCGACGTATTGTTCCATCGCACCAAGCGGCAGGGAAATGTCGAATACGACCGGCATACCGCCTACCACAACCTGAACGACGTCGTCGCGCAGCGACCAGAACGCGCGCCGGTCACTGTCGGACTGCGCCACCGCTGCGTCGGAAATCAGTTTTGCTTCAAGCACCGATTCCAGGGCAGCAACGAACCGTTCAGAATCAGGCCCGGCATTGGCGCCAAGGCTTTCAATCAGGACGTAATACGGATGCTCCTGACTCACTGGCGCTTTGCCCCTGGCCGGCGGGGATGTCACCAGGCGATAGAAAGATTGCCACATTACCTCGAATGCCGAGAGCGATCCGCCCAATGCGCTGTCGATATGCTTGAGCAATTTCGTCAAAGCTTCGAAAGTCGGCACGGCTACGATTGCCACATCCTGCGACCGCGGCTTCTCGCGTAACCGCAATACCAGTCGCGTGATGACCCCGAGCGTGCCTTCAGAACCTATGAAAACGTGCTTGAGATCATAGCCTGCGTTATTTTTGATGAGGCGCTTCATCGACGAGATGATGGTACCGTCAGCCAATACGACCTCGAGACCCAGAATCATGTCGCGCATCATCCCGTAGCGGATCACGCGATTGCCGCCGGCATTCGTCGCCGCATTGCCGCCAAGGGTCGCAGTTCCGCGCGCACCAAGGTCGAGTGGAAAGCTGAGGTCGTGTTCCTCGACCCCCTCCTGCAGCGCTTGCAGCGTGACCCCGGCCTGCACTACGGCAATACGCTGAACCGGGTCGATCGCTTCGATGGCGCGCATTCGTTCCGTCGAAAGGATCACTTCTTCAGGCGACGCATCCGCCCCATGAACGAGACCCGTAAGACCGCCCTGGGCCACGATCCGCATGCCGTTGTCATGGCACCAGCCAACTACTTTCGAGACCTCCTCAGTGTCCTTTGGGCGCACAAGAGCCCGCGCCTTGAGGGTGTCTGGACGCAGCACGCCAGCGGATCGCGTTGCGATATCAGCCGCACTCAGCACTCCCGTTTCGCCAACAATTGCCCGCAGCGCATCGATTGTGTTCAAGGTCGATCTCCTCAAATCATCGCTTCGATCAGGCGTGGTCCTTTTTGCTTCATCGCCGATTCATATTGTACGGCGAACTCTTCGGCCGTAGTTGCGCGGCTGGCTTCGACTCCCAGACCGCTGGCGATCTGCATCCAGTTCATTTCCGGATTATGCAAGTCGAGCATTGAGCGCGCATTTTCTCCAACCGCGGTCACACCCACCCGATGCAATTCATAATTGAGAATCGCGTAGGACCGGTTGGCGTAGATAACGGTGGTCACATCCAGCTTTTCGCGCGCCATGGTCCATAAAGCTTGCATTGTGTATGCGGCTCCGCCGTCACCGTGCGGGCAGACCACCTTGCGATTGGGAGCAGCTAAAGCCGCTCCCACGGCGAGCGGCAGACCCTGACCAATGGAGCCGCCGGCCAGCGGCAAATGGGTATGTGGACGCGCGTGCGCCAACATCATCAACAGGGGCAGGCTCGACGTGTTGGATTCGTCCGCATAGATCGCATGATCTGGCGTCAGTTGCGCAATGATTTGGGCCACGCTGAGTGAATTCAGCGAGCCGGCTGGCAGCCCCGGCAGCTGCAGTGGGACGCGGGTCGATGTCTCCTGCGGCGCTCCCAAGGCGTCGGCCAGGTTCTGCAAGGCGGTGACGCTGTCCTCATGCGGATGCGCGAGGTAAATCAGCTCACACATGTCGGGCACACACCAGCTCGGTTTGCCCGGATAGGCAAAGAACGACACGGGTGGCGTGCTGGCAACCATGATCATTTGCTCTGTTCCCGAAAGAAATGCCGTGACCTGCTCGCCGAAATAAGGAATTCGCTCCACCGATACGCGACCGGCGCCCATTTCGGCATGAGGCGCAAAGGTGTCGCATAGCAGCCGTGCTCCGGTCTTGGCATGAATACGCCCGGCCGCCTCCAGCCCGTCGCCGGCCAAGGCGCGGCCTCGCAGTAACATCGCCGTCTTCTTGCCACTGGATATCAGTTTGGCGATGTCTTCGATCGAATCCGCCTTCACGATCGCAGGCCCGATATCTGGTAATCGCTCCGCGGCACGCTCGGCTGGATTCCAGGCTGCGTCGGCGGACAATATCAAGGTGGCGATGCCGCCAGGCGCGGAGCGCGCTGCCTGCACAGCTCTTGCGGCATCGCTTGCAACGAGTTTTGCGCTCTTGGTCGCGTGGATCCAACTCGATACCGGGCGAGCGAAGCCGACGATATCTGACGTCAGCAATGCATCATATTGCAGGTGATAGGTGGCGTGATCACCGACCACATTAACGATAGGCGTCGCTGCACGGCGGGCGTTGTGCAGGTTGGCAAGGCCATTGGCCAGACCCGGCCCCAGGTGGAGAAGTGTCGCGGCAGGCTTGCCTGCAACGCGGCCATAGCCGTCAGCAGCGCCGGTTGCGACACCCTCAAAGAGGCAAAGTACCGGCCGCAGACCCCTTACGGTGTCGAGGGCTGCAACCAAATGCATTTCGGAGGTGCCAGGGTTGGCGAAACAGGTGTCGACGCCGCAATAGACCAGCGTTTGAATCAGTGATTGGGCGCCGTTCATTTGACCGCTCCTGCCTTACGAAGATCAGCAAATCACCCTAGCGCCGTGAATATGATCTCCGTTGGTCAAAGACCGCCCGAAGGCGGTCCCCGTGTTCCGGATTCGATTTCGTTTCGTTACTGGTCGGCGCGACAGGCGTCAGTTGGTGGTGACTTCGCCGCTAATGATGTCACCGAACAACTCCCACTTCTCGCCCTTGAACCGCATCATTTGTGGCTGGGACAGCGGCGCGAAATCGGTGGCTGAAGTGTTGATCATGACGCCGGGAAGCATATCGGGCGTGAAGCCCTTGAGCCACGCCGCCCGCTTCATCACGTTGGCCCGAATCACTGTAGGTCACTCTATAAAATTAGGAAAATCGATGCGAGTCATTGCGCTAGATCAATGTGCTCGCTCTGACAG
>DAIQRF010000256.1:0-3665 GCA_036786505.1 Casimicrobiaceae bacterium
GGCTGATCGTGCAGACCCCCGCCGATCTTCCCGCGTGGCCCGCCAACGCGCAGCGCGGATTGGTAGACGCGTTGCGCCGCTATCCCCTGTCGCAGGTCTGGTCGGCAGTGGCGTCGGGCCAGGCGAACGGCACGGCGTTGCCTACCGACTACTTCTGCTGGGCCGAGAACAGCTCGCGCGTCGTCAGGCTATCGTTGCCGATGAGTGCGGCGCAAGGCGATTGGCTTGGCGCTTGGCAACGTGCGCTTGCCGAGAGCCCGTGCGCTGAGGTCGCGGCGGAGCTGGAGCGGCGGTGATTCGTGCGGTGGTGCTTGAACGCTCTTCCTTTCCGCGCAGGAGCTCGGGCTCTTGCGACAGGAAAAAGCGCTGTCCCGTGACGGTATAATGCGCTTCTTCCCGCAGACCTCGAGCAATGTTCTTTTCCCTTCGCACGTCGCTGTTGTTCGCGTTTGTCTTTTTTTCGATCGTTGCGTCGAGCCAGACCGCCGTGCCGGCAGCGGCAGCGCCGCCGTCGATTGCCGCCAAAGCCTATCTTCTGATCGACATTTTGAGCGGACAGACGCTCGTCGCAGTCAACGCCGACTTGCCACGCGAGCCGGCGTCGCTCACCAAGTTGATGACTGCGTATCTGGTTTTTCGCGCGCTCAGGGACAAGGAGCTCACGCCATCGCAAATGGCAACGGTGTCCGAGAAGGCGTGGCGTGCCGAGGGATCGAGAATGTTCATCGATCCCAAAAAAGCGGTGTCGGTGGACGAGCTGTTGCATGGTGAGATCGTGCAATCGGGAAACGACGCGGCCATCGCGTTGGCGGAAGTCACCGCGGGCTCCGAGGAGGCATTCGTCGAGCGGATGAACCGCGAAGCGGGCCGGATCGGGATGAAGAGCACGCGCTTCGTCAACGCGACCGGACTGCCGGCGCCACAACAGGTTTCGACCGCGACCGACCTCGGCTTGATCGCCGCGGCCATCATCCGCGATTTCCCGGAGTATTACCCGCTGTATTCGATCAAGGAATACCGCTACAACAACATCACGCAATCGAACCGCAACCGGCTGCTGTGGAGCGACCCGTACGTCGACGGTGTGAAGACCGGATTGACCGACGGCGCGGGCTATTGCCTGATCGCGTCGGCGAAGCGTGGTCCTCGGCGGCTGCTTGCCGTGGTGCTCGGCGCAGCGTCCGACGCGGCGCGCGCCCGTGAAGCGCAGAAGCTGCTCAATTATGGGTTCCAGTTCTACGATACGGTGCAGCTCTATCAGAACGGCGCGCAGGTCAGTACGCTCAAGGTGTGGAAGGGCGCGGCCGACGCGGTGTCTGCGGGATTCGTCGCCGACCAGTACGTGACGCTGCCGAAGGGGCAGGCGCAGCGGCTGAAGCTCACGCTGGAGGCGGTCGAGCCGCTCGTTGCTCCGATCGCCCAAGGGCAGCGCGTCGGCATGGTCAAGGTCACGCTCGACGGCAAGCCGGTCGGCGAGTACCCACTGGTAGCCTTGGCCGAGGTGCCGCTCGCGAGCCTGTTCGGGCGCGCATGGGACACCATCCGACTGTGGTTCAAATGACGCCTCTGCGCTTCAGCGCGGCTTCACCGATGCATCGCCTCGAGCACGCGACCTCCGTCACACCCTGAGGCACTCCTCATGACCGTGTATCTCAATGGCTGCTTTCTGCCGCTTGAAGACGCGAAAATTTCCGTACTCGATCGCGGCTTTATCTATGGCGACGGCGTATATGAATTGATCCCCGTCTACCGCCGACAGCCGTATCGCCTGCGACAGCATCTCGCTCGCCTGCAGCGCAGCCTCGACGGGATCAGACTCGCGAACCCGCACACCGATGCCGAATGGGAATCGATCATCCGCGAGCTTGTCGCGCGTACGCCCTTCGACGATCAGGGCGTCTATTTTCAGGTGACTCGCGGCGCCGCCAGGCGTGATCATTCCTTTCCCCTCGGCGTCGCGCCGACCGTCTTCATGATGAGCAATCCGCTCCCGCTGCCGACCGCCGAGCAGGTCGAACGCGGAGTCGCGGTCGTCACCGCGACCGACGAGCGCTGGCTCCATTGCGACCTGAAGACGATCTCGCTTTTGGGCAATGTGCTGGCGCGGCAGCGTGCGACCGACGCCGGCGCGGCCGAAGCAGTGCTGTTTCGCAACGGCTTCCTGACCGAGGCCTCGGCGTCGAACGTGCTCATCGTGCGCGACGGGGTCATCGCTGCTCCGCCCAAGGACAACCAGATCTTGCCGGGCATTACTTACGACGCGGCGTTCGAGCTGGCGCGCGGCGGCGGACTGGCGGTGGAGGTTCGTCCGATTTCCCGGGAAGACGCTCTCGCGGCGGACGAAATGTGGCTATCGTCGTCGACCAAAGAAGTGATCGCCGTCACCACCGTCGACGGGAAATCCTTTGCCGGAGGCTCGCCGGGGCCGGTGTTCCGCAAGATGTACGAGCTTTTTCAGGCAAGCAAGCCCCGGAGTGATCCATAGAAATTCGCGGTTTTGTATTGATGCCGGCGTTAGTGGGCCCTGGGCATTCGACCAATGGTCCGCCGCGTCGGCTGGCGTCCTACAAAGTTGTCTTGCCGCAATCGACCCGGACCCGAGTACAATTCTAAAAGCGCTTGCTCCCCGTTCGCACGTTCAATGGGTATGAAAGAGCCGCTCTCCAAAATCGTCGAAAATCGCTACGGCGGTCGCAATATCCCCGTGGCGCTGGTGCTGCCCGACGGCGGCCGCGTCGCGCTTTCGGCGACGCCGGAGGTGGACATCTACGCCCGCACCTGGAACGGAGTCAGGGCACTGGCGTCGCCCGAGCTAGGCAAGCTGGCGCGCGCGTACATCCATAACGACATCGATTTTTCCGGTGGTGCGAGGCGCGTCCTCGCCATCGCCGAGGCACTGGTCGGGTCGGTGACTCACGGCCGCGACGCGGTGCACGCTCGCATGCGCGCGTGGTGGCATCAGCATCGCAGCAACAAGACCAATATCCAGCATCACTACAACGTCTCGAATCCGTTCTATCGTCTCTGGCTCGACGAGCGCATGGTGTATTCATGCGCGTACTTCAAAAGCGACGCCGATACGCTTGACCAGGCGCAGGCGCAAAAGCTCGATCACATCTGCCGCAAGCTCTGCTTGCAGCCCGGCGATGAATTCCTCGATATCGGATGCGGTTGGGGCGGGTTGATCTTCTGGGCCGCTCAGAACTACCGGGTCAACGCCACCGGCATTACGCTATCGCAAAATCAGTACGACTACGTCAGCGCCAAGATCTCGGAGCTGGGCTTGACTGGCCGGGTCCGCGTGCAACTGCTCGATTACGCCGATCTGCCGGCCGACGCCGCTTACGACAAGATCGCCAGCATCGGCATGTTCGAGCACGTGGGCGCGCACAATTTCCCGCGCTACTTCGGGAAAATATATCGGGCTCTCAAGCCCGGAGGATGGGTGCTCAACCACGGCATTACCCAGAATCAACTCGGCGCCGAAAGCCTCGGCAGCGGCATCGGCGATTTCGTGGAGGAATACGTCTTTCCCGGCGGTCAGCTCGTGCACGTTTCGCGAGTCGTCCAGGGACTGGCCTCGGAAGGCCTCGAAATCGTCGACGCGGAGGCATTGCGCGAGCATTACGCGCGTACTCTTTGGCACTGGGTGGACAGGCTGGAGG
>DAIQRF010000257.1:0-3660 GCA_036786505.1 Casimicrobiaceae bacterium
CGTGGACGCTCATGTTTCGACTCCGCTTCGCTACGCTCAACACCAACGGTCATGGGGTCTTGCATCACGCTGTCAGGAGACCGGGTTCGGCGACGGTCGACGCTACGGTCTCAAGTAGGCGTAGCCTTCGCGCTGCTGCAGGCGGGTGATTTCGGCAACGCCGGAAGGCACGAAAGTCGCCTCGGGAATGAACTGCGATCTCTTGAGCTTGCGCTCGCGCAAAGTGATTTCGCACACTTCGAACTTCACGCCGCGCATCGCCAGCGCCTCCACCGGAATGTTGTACGGGTTCCCGGTCTTGTTCTTGGCGCCATCCATAAGGAAGTCGACCCCGAACGCATGGGTAACCACCACGATCTTCGCTTTGGGATTTACTTCCAGGTGGTTGTTGATGTAAACGATTGCCCTGGATGCCTGAGCTTCCGTGTCGCTGATATGGTAGACCACCTTGTCAGGACCGACGTGCGGGCCTTCCGCGGGCGCCGCCGCATCGGCAGCGATCGCCACCAGCAGCAGCGCGTACACCAGCCGAGCTATTCGCGCTTTCATGTGCGACCTTTGATGACAGCATGATGCCACAGACACCGTCACGCCTAACGTGCCCGAGGTTCACCGAGGCGTAGACGTCCGGCAGCCCGGGGTAGGATTTTCCTTCATACGTCCAGCCGCCCGTGAGGATCGCATTCATGATAAGTCCCGGCGGGGTGGAAGGTTGTTGCGTCGCCTCGGTCGCGCACCCCGCGACCTAAACCATGCCGAACATCAGGTAATGCTCGGGCCTCAAATAAGTTCTCATTTTTTGGTTCCTCCTCTGGATTGGACCGCGCACTCACCGACGCCGACGGCGAGGGCGACGGCGAGCGCAGTTTCGCCTCCAGGCAACGACGGGTCAAGCGATGTGCGGCTTGTTACCGGAGTGAGCGCGCCTGGTGTCCTATTTCTTCTTCAGCTCGGGATGATCGAGATAGCGGGAATCCTTGGTTTTTTGGAGAATCAGCGGCGGCCGAATGGGAGCGTAGCCCTTGGCGACCAGCTCGGCGATTTCGACATATCCGCCAGGCACCACTTCGCCGATGCCAATCAGGTCGCTTGGGGCAAAGCCGGCGCCCTTCATCGATGAGCCGCAATACTCAATCTTCACCCCTGCGTCGCGCAGTTCCGCCGCCAATTCAACGATGGACTGGTACTTCTCGTAGTTCTCTTTGGCGAAAAACCGGATGCCGCCGCCGATAATGACCACGACCATCTGGCTGCCCTTCGGCGAAAGCCCGAGCATCTGCTTGCTCACTCGTAACGTGGTGGCGACCTCCGCCGGATCGAATGCCGAGGACTCGACCACATATTTCAGCGGTGCGTAACTCTGGCTGCGGACCGTGGCCGTGCCATAGGGGGCAAATTCCTCGGCTGCGGTTGACGGCGAGACCTGCGCGAGCGGCAGGATGCCGCATACGAGCAGCGCCGCCGCAGCTTTAGCATGGAACATGAGCTTTCCTTTCGGTTGAAATTCGAAACGTTCAGATGTGAGCACCCTTGCTATTCGACAGCGCCTCCCGGCGACCGGATCTCAGGGCCGGTTCATGACCCACCCCTGCCTTTGCTTGGTAATGACCTCCACTATGCCGGCGGGGACATATCCGATGTTGGGCAGCATGTCCTCTTTGGTGAGCTTTTGGCGGCGCATCGTGACCTGGCAGGCGACGATTCGGGCGCCGCTTTGCAAAGCGTCCTGGACGCGGTTACCGGCCACGGACTCCAGTTTCAGGATTCCAAGGCCCAAACCAAACGCGACCAGCTCGATGTCGACGTTCTGCTTGCCATACGCTTGCTGAAGATTCTCGATTACATTGAGCGCCAGGTTCCAGGTCTTGGGGTTGTCGTCGCTCACCTGGAGGACCACCCTCTCTTTGGCTTGCTGCTCCGCGGATTGCGCCGCCGGCGATAAAAACAGCCCGGCCGCAACCAGCAGGACCGTGCCAAGAGTGCCAATAACGGATTTTGCCGCGTGGGTACCGATCATAAATGTCTCCTCTTGGGGTATGTTAGAGTCGATTTCAAATGACACAACCGGACGCGGCGCCAACAGCAAAACACGTTGCCCGCATCGCCGCGCGGCCCGTCTATAGTCCGGTACCGGAATTCCGGTAAAGGACTAAAGTCTTATACAGGAATTCCGGCAAGAATATTCCCGCGCCGGGAATAAACCGTAAGGGAACGCAGTCTCTAAATCGGGTGCCCTCGGGCATCGCGGAAATCAGCCGCCTGCAAACCCAGGAAGGCTACGCCTATATGAAGCTCTGAGCCGAGCGGGGGCATGAAGCGCAACGGTACAAACAGCTCGAAACAGCGATCAGCGCCGTTCGCAACGCTCTTGCTGCGCGACGGAGGCAAGAAGCCGATGTATCGCGCAGTACTCCGATACGCGCTTGTGTGTGCCTGCTTCGCGCACGTGTTCGATGCGAGCGCATCCGACATCGCAATTCATTCGACGGTGAATTCGTTCGCCGACGTCAAAGACCGGCTCATCTTCGCCATCGAGAACCGCGGCCTCGTCGTCAGCTACACCGCGCGTGTGGGCACTATGCTCGAGCGCACCGGCGGGGCCATCGGCTCATCACGGCCGATTTACGCGAATGCGGAAGTTATCGAGTTCTGCAGCGCCACGCTGTCGCGGGCAACGATGGAAGCAGACCCGCACAATATTGCTTATTGCCCATACTCAATCGCGGTCTACGTTCTGGCGCGCGAGCGGCAGCGCGTCTACGTGGTCTACCGGATGCTCGGGACGGGGAGCGGCGTGGATGCTTCGCGCCGAGCACTGCGCGCAGTCGAGGAACTCATGGCGGATATCGTACGCGAGGCGCTCAAGTGATCGTGCCGCGCCGACTGTCGCTCGGCCGTGCGCGCTTATTGAGTATTTCGGAGATGGCCAACAGGCCATTCCGCGCGACGTTCCCCTCTCCCTTGGAAGAGGGGTTGGGGGTGAGGGAACGGGCGTTCAACAAATAGGTTCGCCTCACACACCGCTTGCGCAAGCCCATCGGCGCGGTCGTGGCTGTCCGAGACGATGCAGATTTTCACGCGCGCTGTAGCCGATAAGCAGGGCAGACGTATGCTGCTTATGGCTGGATCAGATTAACTCGCTGGCCCCGCCGCGGGCGCGGCCGCAAAATGGCGCGCTTCGCCAAGCGGAATACCGAGTTGAGCGCCGAAGTCAAGACCACCACCTGCTACATGTGCGCCTGTCGCTGCGGCATCCGCGTGCACCTGAGGGACGGCGAGATCCGCTACATCGACGGCAATCCCGATCACCCGCTCAACAAGGGCGTGATCTGTGCCAAGGGCGCCTCGGGCATCATGAAACAGTACTCTCCGGCGCGCCTCACCCAGCCGCTGTTGCGCAAGCAAGGTGCTGATCGCGGGGAGGGCGCGTTCGAGCCCATCAGCTGGGAACGTGCGTACGCCATGCTCGAGCAGCGTCTGGCGCAAATCCGTGCGACCGATCCACGGAAGTTCGCCCTCTTCACGGGGCGCGACCAGATGCAGGCGCTGACCGGCCTTTTCGCGCGCCAGTTCGGCACGCCGAACTATGCCGCGCACGGGGGGTTCTGCTCGGTCAACATGGCGGCGGGCATGATCTACACCATCGGCGGATCGTTCTGG
>DAIQRF010000013.1:0-15000 GCA_036786505.1 Casimicrobiaceae bacterium
GCCGTGGCCGTACCAGGCGTCCACCCCACCGCGATCATTTCCGTAACGGCGAAGGTCGCGGCGAGCGCAATGGTCGGCCCGAACGTCGTCGTCGGTGATCGGGCCTCCGTCGGCGAGCGCGCCCAGATCCATGCTGGGTGCGCCGTGGGTGACGGTTGCTCGGTAGGCGACGATGTGACGCTGTATCCGCGCGTGGTCCTCTACGCGAACTCAGTGCTGGGCCCGCGCACCATCGTCCACAGCGGCGCAGTGATCGGCGCCGATGGCTTCGGCATGGCCGAGCAGGACGGACGCTGGCTCAAGGTGCCCCAGCTCGGACGGGTGGTGATCGGCGCGGACGTCGAGATCGGCGCCAATTCGACCATCGACCGCGGCGCGCTAGGCGACACCGTGGTGGAAGACGACGTCAAGCTCGACAACCAAATCCAGATCGGCCATAACTGCCGCATCGGCGCCCACACCGCGATTGCCGGATGCACCGGCATTGCCGGCAGCACCACCATAGGCCGCAATTGCAAGATCGGGGGCGCGGCGATGATCATCGGCCACCTGGACGTTGCCGATGGCACCACGATCTCGGCATCGACCGGCGTGTTCGAGTCGATCCGTACACCGGGCGTCTATACTTCGGCGTTTCCTGCGCTGCCGCATCGCGAATGGCAATATGTCGCATCGGTTCTGCGCAGGCTGCGCGGCTTTGCCACACGGGTCCGGGCGCTCGAACGTAAAGCGGGCAAAAAGGGGGAGTGACAGTGGCGGAAATGGATATCAAGGAGATCATGGATTACGTGGCGCATCGGCCGCCGTTTCTTTTCGTCGATAAAGTCATCGAGTGCACCCCGGGCAAGTACATCAAAGCGGTCAAGAACGTCACCATCAACGAGCCGTTTTTTCAGGGACATTTTCCCGGCTACCCGGTGATGCCGGGGGTGCTGATCATCGAGGCGCTGGCGCAGGTATCGGTGATTCTGGTCTATCAGACGCTGGGACGGAGACCGGACGATAAGTCGCTCATCTTTTTCGCCGGCATCGACCACGCACGATTCAAGCGCCAGGTATTTCCCGGCGACCAGCTGGTGCTCGAGGCGACGGAGCTTCGGCTGGTCCGCGGCGTCGGCAAGTTCGCGGTGCGGGCGAGCGTCGGCGACGCGCTGGTTGCCGAGGCGGAGCTGCTTGCCGCGCTGCGCGACTTCTGACGCATGCCCGGCGTTCATCCCACGGCCATTGTCGCCGCCGGCGCGAGCCTCGGCGCGGGGGTCGAGATCGGCCCCTATTCGGTGGTTGGCGCGGGCGTGAGCGTGGGGGAGGGCACGACAATCGGGGCGCACGTTTTTATCGCCGGGCAGACCACGATCGGCCGCAACAACCGCTTGTTTCCATTCTCGTCGATCGGTGATATTCCTCAGGACAGAAAATACGATGGCGCCGTGACGCGCACCGCCATCGGCGATGAGAACGTCATCCGCGAGTTCGTCTCCATCAACGCCGGCACGGCGCAGGATCGCGGCGTCACGACCATCGGCAACGGTAACTGGATGCTGGCGTACTCGCATATCGCGCACGACTGCGTGGTCGGCAACGGGACGACTTTTTCGAACAACGCGCAACTCGCCGGTCACGTGGTCATCGAGGATTACGTGGTGCTCGGCGGATTTGTCGGCGTGCATCAGTTTTGCCGCGTCGGGGCCCACGCGATGGTCGCTGCCGGGTCGATCGTGCTCCAGGATGTGCCGCCTTTCGTGACCGCGGCGGGTTATCCGGCGAAGCCGCGGGGCGCCAACAGCGAGGGCCTGCGCCGTCGCGGGTTTTCAGCCGCCGACATAGCCGCCATCAAGCGTGCATACAAAACCTTGTATCGCAGCCGGCTTGCGCTGAATGAAGCGCTCGAGCAAATCTCCGCCGAGGCGCAACAGGTGCCGGCGCTCGAGCTGCTCGCCGCATTTCTGGAGAGCCCCGGTCGCGGGATCATTCGTTGAGGGCAGGGCGGTAATGGCGGCAGTGAACACGGCCACGCCGGTCACGATCGGCATCGTCGCCGGAGAGGCGTCCGGCGATGCGCTGGGCGCGGCGCTGATCCACGCCGTGCGCGAGCGGATTCCCGGCGCGCGCTTTGCCGGCATCGGCGGCCCGCGCATGGAAAGCGCCGGCTGCGCGATCTGGTACCCGATGGCCAAGCTCGCGCTGCGTGGCTATGCGGAAGTGTTGGCCCATCTGCCGGAGCTGTTACGCATCCGCCGCGACGTCTATGGTCGCTTGCGCTCGATGCACGCGTCGCTGTTCATCGGTGTCGATGCGCCCGACTTCAACCTCGGCCTGGAAGCGCGCCTCAAAGGCAACGGCGTGCGCACGATTCACTATGTCAGTCCGTCGGTGTGGGCCTGGCGGCGCAAACGCATCGACACCATCGCACGATCGGCCGATCGCCTGCTGGCGCTGTTTCCGTTCGAGCCGCCGCTGTACGAGGGGGCGGGGCTTCAGGTCACCTTCGTCGGCCATCCGCTGGCTGCGGATGCGGCGAACGCGTCCACCCGGCGGGAAACGCGCGAGCTCCTGAAGCTGGAGTTCTCCCGGCCGATTTTCGCGCTGCTGCCGGGGAGCCGTCGTTCCGAGCTCGAGATGCATACCGAGCTGCTTTTGAAGACTGCCGCGGAAATTGTCGAGTCGCAGCCGGAGACGAAGTTCGTCGTGCCTCTGATCAGTCGCGAAACGCGCGAATATTTCGAAGGCGTGCAATATCGGCTCAAACTGGAAGCGCTGCCGCTGAAGCTGCTGTACGGACACGCCGATCACGCGCTGCGCGCGGCGGACGTCGGCATCGTGGCGTCGGGCACGGCAACGCTCGAGGCGGCGATGGCGCGCTGTCCGCACTTGGTGTTTTACCGCGTCAATCCGATGACCGCCGCCATCGTCGCGCGCAAGCTTCTGCTCCCCTATGTCGGGTTGCCGAACGTGTTCGCGGGGCGTTTTGTCGTCGCCGAATTCCTCCAGGGCGAGGCAACCGTTGCCAATCTCGCCCGTGCGGCGCTCAATCTGTACGACGACACGGTGACCCGGCGCAGGCTCGAAGCGCTGTTCGCGGGCATGGCCGGCGAGCTTGCCGCAGACACTTCCGTCATCGTCGCCGACGCGGTGACGACCGAATTGCGGGCCGCGGGGGTGACGTGCTGATCGCCGGCGTCGACGAGGCCGGCCGTGGTCCGCTTGCCGGACCGGTGGTCGCTGCGGCGGTTATTCTCGATCCGGTGCGTCGGGTCCGGGGCTTGCGCGATTCCAAGGAGCTTAGCGCTCCCGAGCGCGACCGGCTGGCGATCGAAATACGGACCCACGCGGTCGCTTGGGCGGTCGCGGCGAGCGATGTCGGCGAGATCGATACCTTGAACATCCTGCAGGCGACGCTGCTCGCGATGCGGCGCGCGGTGGAGCAACTCGGGACCAGGCCGGAGGTGGTGTGGATCGACGGCCTGCACTGCCCGCCGCTCGATTATCCGGCGAGGGCGATCGTTGGCGGCGACCGCGCGGTGGCGGCCATCGCGGCGGCATCGATCCTGGCCAAGACCACGCGCGACGCATTGCTGGTCGAGCTCGACCGAATCTATCCGCTGTACGGCTTCGCGCGCCACAAAGGCTATTGCACGCCCGAGCACCTCGAGGCGCTGGTGGCCCACGGGCCCTGTCCGGCGCATCGCCGCAACTTCGGCCCGGTGATGCAGATACGATTTGTTTTCTAAGGATTGGAACCGACGATGGCAAAGCGACCCGAGGCACTGCTGTTCGATGTTTTCGGCACTGTCGTCGATTGGCGCGGAAGCATCATCCGCGAGTTGAGGCGCGTCGGCCGCCAACACGGCGTTCGCGCCGACTGGGGCGCGTTTGCCGACGCGTGGCGCTCCGGTTACCGGCCGGCGATGGATCGAGTGCGCCGTGGCGACTCGCCATGGCGCTCGATCGACGAGTTGCACCTGGAGATCCTGACGCCGTTGATCGAGCGCGCCGGCTTGCGGCTCCGGCCGGCGGAAATACGCAAACTGAACGCTGCCTGGCATCGGCTGAGCCCGTGGCCGGACAGCGCGGCCGGGCTCGCGCGTCTCAAGCGACACTTCGTCATCGGCACGCTGTCGAACGGCAACATGTCGCTGCTGATCGATCTGGCGCGAGCCGGGCGCCTGCCGTGGGACGTGATCTTGTCGGCCGAGCTCTTTCGCCGCTACAAGCCGGATCCCGAGGTGTACCTCGGCGCCGCAGCGCTGCTCGGCTTGCCTGCGCCAGCGGTGATGCTGGTCGCCGCGCACAAGGATGATCTCGCTGCCGCGCGGCGCTGCGGCTTGCAGACGGCATTCGTGCGCCGGCCGTTGGAGCGCGGCCGGGCGTCGGAGGCCGATGTCAGCGCCGACCGGCGATCTGACTTCAACGCCGACGATTTTGTCGATCTTGCCCGGCAACTGGAGCAACAAGCGCGCTAAAATTGCGCACCCGTCCATCGAAGCTTCAGGAGTCAGACTTATGATTCATTGCGTGCTGCACGATCCTCAGGATTCGGTCGCGGTCGTCGTCGTCGAAGGCATCAAGGCCGGGCAGACCTTGACCGGTCTGATCCTCGACCAAGACCGCACCATAACGCTGCCGTGCACCCAAGACATTCCGCTTGGGCACAAGGTGGCACTCAAGGACATGAAGGTCGGCGATACGGTTATCAAATATGGCGTGGACATCGGCAAGGTCGTGGCACCGATCAAGACCGGCCAGCACGCCCATGTTCACAACATCAAGACCAAGCGCTGGTAAGCTGCGGCGTCTGGCGCAGCGTCTAGCGGTTGCCGCTGCCGGACCTTGAGTTGCGCACGACAGCGTCGATTTCGATCGTTGCATTATTTGGAGTTTGAGCGCCATGCAGAACATTTTCTGGGGTTACCGGCGGGAAAACGGGCGCGTCGGCATCCGCAATCACGTGATCATTCTTCCCGTCGATGATTTGTCCAACGCGGCTGCCGAGGCGGTCGCGCACAACATCAAGGGGGCGATGGCGATCCCGCATCCCTATGGCCGGCTGCAGTTCGGCGCCGACCTCGATCTGCACTTCCGAACGCTCATCGGCGCCGGCAGCAATCCCAACGTGGCTGCGGTGGTGGTGATCGGCATCGAAGAAGAGTGGACCAAAAAGATCGTCGACGCGATCGCGCTGACCGGCAAGCCGGTGTCGGGTTTCGGAATCGAGTTGCACGGCGACCACGACACCATCATGCGCGCCTCCAAGGCGGCGCGCGAATACCTGCAATGGTCGAGCGAAAAGCAACGGGTCGAGTGCGAGCTTAAGGAATTGTGGGTATCGACCAAATGCGGCGAATCCGATACGACGTCGGGATGCGGCGCCAATCCCACTGTGGGCGACGCATTCGACAAGCTCTACGCAGCGGGATGCACCCTGGTTTTCGGTGAAACCACCGAGCTCACCGGCGGCGAGCAAATCGTTGCCGCGCGCTGCCGTGACGACAAGGTTCGCGCCGACTTCATGCGCATGTTCGACCGCTATCAGGAAGTGATCAATCGCCACAAGACGAGCGATTTGTCGGACTCGCAGCCGACCAAGGGCAACTTTGCCGGCGGACTGACCACGATCGAGGAAAAGGCGCTCGGAAATATCCAGAAAATCGGCCGCAAATGCATGATCGATGGGATCCTGGACAAGGCGGAGATGCCCTCGGGTCCCGGCCTCTGGTTCATGGACAGCTCCTCGGCCGCGGCGGAGATGGTCACCTTGTGCGCGGCGTCCGGCTACGTTGTTCATTTTTTCCCCACCGGGCAGGGGAACGTGATCGGCAATCCGGTTTTGCCGGTGATCAAGATTTGCGCCAATCCGCGCACGGTGCGGACGATGAGCGAGCATGTCGACGTCGATACGTCTGGCCTGTTGCAGCGCGAAATCACCATGGACCAGGCAGGCGACAAGTTGCTCGAGATGATGTTTCGCACTGCCGACGGGCGGCTGACCGCGGCCGAGGCGCTCGGCCATCGCGAATTCGTCATGACGCGGCTGTACGAAAGCGCTTAGTGTCCGCGTCGACGCACCATCTGACACGGAGTGCGCGAAGCGACGGCAGCCACGGTGGCGGACAAACCCAGCACAGTCAATGGGAGACAAGCATGCAATGGATGAAAATGGCAGGGAGCGAGACAACTCACACCACACGCGGTAAACGCCGACCGTTGATGGCAATGCGGGCACTGATGACGACGATCTTCGTTGGCGTGGCCGCAGCGCAGGGCGCACACGCCGAAATGAGCGAGATTCACGTCGCCCAGCAATACGGCATCAGCTATTTGCCGCTGATGATCATGGAGGAGCAGAAGCTGATCGAGAAGTACGCCAAGGCGAGCGGGATCGACGTCAGCGTCAGCTGGTCAAAGTTCGCCGGCGGCAACGTCATGAACGACGCATTGCTTTCCAACAGCCTGCAGTTCGCGTCGGGAGGTGTCGGACCCTTTGTGACGCTGTGGGCCCGCACCCGGGGTAGCCTCGACGTCAAAGCGGTCGCAGCCATGAATTCGATGCCGCTCTTTCTCAATACGCGTAACCCCGCGGTCAAGTCGATTCGCGATTTTCGCGAAACCGACAAGATCGCGTTGCCTGCGGCGAAGGTTTCGATCCAGGCGGTTACGCTGCAGATGGCCGCCGAGAAGACCTTCGGCGAAGGCCAGCAGAACAAGCTCGACGCGCTCACCGTGTCGATGTCGCACCCGGACGCGCAAGCGGCGCTGCTTTCCGGGCAATCGGAGATCACGGCGCACTTCAGCTCGCCGCCGTTCCAATACCAGCAACTCAAGAACCCGGCCATTCACACGGTGCTGAATTCGTACGATGTTCTCGGCGGTCCGGCGACATTCAACGTGGTGTGGGCCACGTCCAAATTCAAGAACGACAACCCGAAGCTCTACAATGCGTTCGTCAAGGCGCTGGACGAAGCGACGGCGCTGATCAATCGCGATCATCGATGGGCGGCCGAAACGTACCTGCGTCTTTCGCGCGGCAAGGACTCGGTGCAGGAAATCCAGGCGATGCTGAACGACCCGGCGATCGTGTATACGACCACGCCTCAGAACGTCATGAAGTACGTCGATTTCATGCTCAAGATCGGCGCCATCAAGAGCAAGCCGGATTCCTGGAAGGATCTGTTTTTCTCCAACGTGCACAACCTGCCGGGTAGCTGACCCGGAATGGACGCGCGGGCGCCGGCAAGTTTTTCCGAGATCGCGATCGATGTCGGGACCATACGCGCCGCGCACGCGCGCATTCGTCCGCACATCCATCGCACGCCGGTGCTGTCGAGCGCGGCGCTCGACGAGGCCGCCGGCGCGCAGCTTTTTTTCAAGTGCGAGAACCTGCAAAGGGTGGCCGCGTTCAAGGCGCGTGGCGCGTGCAACGCGGTGCTTTCGCTGTCGGCAGGGGAGGCCAGGCAGGGCGTGGTCACGCACTCTTCCGGCAACCACGGCGCGGCGCTCGCGTGGGCGGCGCGGGCGCGAGGCATTCCGGCGTGGATCGTGATGCCTTCCAACGCGGCGCAGGTGAAGCTGGACGCGGTCACAGGCTTCGGCGGAACGATTCGCGTCTGCGAGGCGACCGTCGCCGCGCGCGAAGCCGCCTGCGCCGCGGTGGAAGCAGAAACCGGCGCGACGCTGGTCCACCCCTACAACGATTGGCGCGTTATCGCCGGTCAGGGAACGGCGGCACTCGAGCTGCTGGAAGACGCACCCGGGCTCGACGCGGTCATCGCCCCGGTGGGCGGCGGCGGCCTGCTCTCGGGTACCGCCATCGCCGCTAAGGGCCTCCGGCCGTCGATCAAGGTCTATGGCGCCGAGCCTGCCGGCGCCGACGACGCGTATCGATCGCTGCGCGCTGGCCGGATCATTCCGCAGACCGATCCGCACACCATCGCCGACGGGCTGCGCTCGTCGCTGGGCGACAAGACATTTGCGGTGCTGCGCTCGACCGTCGACGAAATCGCAACCGCGTCCGAGGACGCGATCGTGCGTGCGATGCGCCTTCTCTGGGACAAGCTCAAGATGATCGTCGAGCCGTCGTCCGCGGTGCCGCTGGCGATATTGCTGGAACGCAAAATTTCGCTGGATAAGCTGCGGATCGGCGTCATCTTGAGCGGCGGCAACGTCGACCTGGACCGTCTGCCCTGGCAAACGTGATACGCGCGCCGGCCGTGAACAGGCCCTAGAGCGACACGGCTCAAGCTCGAGGAGGAGGGACGATGGAAGCGCCGACACCGTTGCTCGACGTCAAGGGCGTCACGCTGCAGTACAAGACCAAGGATCACCTGGTCACCGCCACCTATCGCGTCGACTTTCAGGTGTTGCGATCGGACCGCTTCATCCTGCTGGGCCCTTCCGGCTGCGGCAAATCGACGCTGCTCAAGGCGGTCGGCGGGTACATGATTCCGGTCGAGGGTGAGATCAGGCTCAAGGGTCAGAAGGTCACCAAGCCGGGACCGGACCGGATGATGGTGTTCCAGGAGTTCGACCAACTTCTTCCCTGGAAGACGGTGAAGGAGAACGTGATGTTTGCACTGACCGCCAGCGGCAAGCTCAACGGCAAGGCGGCCGAGGAAAAAGCGCTCGAGTACATCAACAAGGTCAACCTCACCAAGTTCGCCGACAGCTTTCCCCATACGCTGTCCGGTGGCATGAAGCAGCGGGTCGCGATCGCCCGCGGCATGGCGATGGAGCCCGACGTGCTGCTGATGGACGAGCCGTTTGCGGCGCTCGATGCACTGACCCGGCGCAAGATGCAGGATGAGCTGCTGCAACTTTGGGACGACACCCATTTTACGGTGTTGTTCGTCACCCATTCGATCGCCGAGGCGATCAAGATCGGCAGCCGGATCCTGCTTTTGTCTCCGCACCCGGGCCAGGTGAAGGCCGAGATGAACAGCCTTCCGCGCGAAATCGACGGCGAAGTGGCGCATGCGTTGGAGCGAAAGATTCACGACATGCTGTTTGTCGATGCCGTCGAAGAAGAGGCCGCCCATGTCTGAACCGGTCGCCCTGCGTCCCGAAATCTATCGTGACCAGGTGGATTCGTCGTCCTTCGGCGTCGTCCAAAAGTCACTGTCGACCTGGGAGCGCATCTACAACCAGAACGCCGTGCGCAAGGTGTTCATCCTGATCATGCTGGCGATTTTCTGGGAGATCTACGCGCGCCTGCTCAACAATCCGCTGCTGTTTCCGACTTTCTTATCCACCATCGACGCTTTCGTCGAAGCCATTGTCAGCGGAGGCCTGCTCGGCAAGGCGTGGACGTCGATCAAGGTGCTGCTAATCGGTTACAGCGCCGGTATTGCGCTGGCGGCGTTGCTGACGGTCGTTGCGATTACCTCGCGCTTTGGCACGGATTTGCTCGAAACGCTGACGTCGATGTTCAACCCGCTGCCTGCCATCGCCTTGCTTCCGCTGGCGCTGATCTGGTTCGGCCTCGGCAACGGCAGCCTGGTGTTCGTGCTGATCCATTCCGTTCTGTGGGCCGTCGCGTTGAACACCCATTCCGGTTTCCTGTCGGTGTCCAACACCATGCGCATGGTGGGACGCAACTATGGCTTGCGTGGACTATCGTATGTCGGGCGCATACTCATTCCGGCGGCATTCCCGAGCATTCTGACCGGACTCAAGATCGGCTGGGCGTTCGCCTGGCGCACCTTGATCGCCGCCGAGCTGGTATTCGGAGTCTCGTCCGGGTCGGGCGGTCTTGGATGGTTCATTTACGAGAACAAGAATCAGCTTGAGATCCCGAGCGTATTTGCCGGCCTGTTTACCGTGATCGTCATCGGCCTTCTGGTCGAAAACGTCATTTTCCGCACCATTGAAGCCAAGACGGTTCGCAAATGGGGGATGCAGAATTGAGCAACCCGAATACAGGCGATTAGCCGCATGCGCGTCGTCATCAGCGAGTTCATGGATTCGGTGGCGGTCGCGTCGCTTGCCGCCAGATTCGACACCGCTTGCGACGCGGACTTGGCCGAGCGCCGCGACCAGCTCAAGCGCCTGCTCATCGACGCCGACGCGCTGATCGTGCGCAACAAGACGCAAGTCGATGCCGAGCTCCTCGCGGCGGCGCCACAATTGAAGGTCGTGGGGCGGCTGGGCGTTGGGCTCGACAACATCGACCTGCTCACCTGCAAATCGCGCGGCATCGAGGTCATTCCCGCGACCGGCGCCAACGCGCATGCGGTCGCTGAATACGTGATCGGCGCAGCGTTGATCCTATTGCGCGGCGCCTACTCGAGCACCGACGCCGTCGCGGCGGGAAAATGGCCGCGTGGTGCGCTGGCGAACGGGCGGGAGCTGGCAGGCAAGACGCTGGGCGTGGTCGGCTTCGGTCAGATCGGCCAGCTCACCGGCAGACTTGCGCGCGCGCTCGGCATGAAGCTGATCGGCTTTGATGCCATGATTCCCGCGGAGCACCCCACGTGGTTGGCGGAGCGGACGACTGCGCGCAGATTCGACGAGGTGCTGCACGACGCAGACGTCATATCGATCCACGTGCCCCTGACACCGGCGACGCGCGGGCTGATCGATGCGGGCAAATTGGCGCTGATGAAATCCGACGCCGTGCTCATCAACACTTCACGCGGCGAAGTCGTCAACGAGGCGGTGCTCGCAGCCGCGCTCAGGGCGGGGGCGCTTGGCGGCGCCGCGCTCGACGTCTTCGAGCACGAGCCGCTGGCGGCAGGATCTCCGCTGGCGGGATGTCCTCATTTGCTGCTGACGCCTCATATCGCCGGCGTCACGCGCGAATCCAACGTTCGCGTCTCGATCATGATCGCCGACAAGGTCGCCGCGGCGCTCGAACGTCATCGCGCGAAGGCGTGATGCCGGGGGCGCAAGCCGGAGCGCGGCGTCGGTCATGGCCGCTGCGTTCGACGACAGCCGACGCTCGCTGATCGTGCCATGCCCCGCCTGAGTCTCGAGCACTTGCGTGACCTTGCGCAACGCGCGTTGATTCACGCCGGCGCCGACGCGACGATGGCATCGACGACCGCAGACGCTCTTGTCTATGCCGATGCGCGCGGACTCGCGTCGCATGGCGTGGCGCGGGTCGCGCAGTACATCGCACATCTGTTGAACGGCCGCGCCGACGGCAATGCGCAGCCCCGTATCGTGGCCAGCAGAGGCGGCGCGGCATTGATCAGCGCCGGGAGCGGACTCGCGTATCCCGCGTGCGCGCTGGCGGTGAGAGAGGCGATCGCACGTGCGCACGAGTTCGGTGTTTCTCTGGTGAGCGTCACCGACAGCCATCATTACGGTGTCGCTGCCTTTCACCTGGCGCCTGTCGGCCCCGTCGGCATGGTGGGCCTTGCCTTGTCGAATTCGCCCGCCGCCATGCCCGTCGCGGGCGGCAGGCGCCCTCTGCTCGGGACCAATCCCATCGCCGCGGTGTTCCCGCGCACGCACGGTGTCCCGCTGCTGATCGACATGTCCCTGTCGGAAGTCGCGCGAGGCAAGCTCATGATGGCGGCGAAGGAGGGCAGGCCGATTCCGCTGGGCTGGGCGCTCGATGCGGACGGCAACCCGACCACCGATCCGCGAGCGGGCCTCGACGGCAGCATGCTGGCCATGGGCGGGACCAAGGGCGCGATGCTGGCACTCGTCGTCGAGCTCCTGGTCACAACGCTCACCGGCGCGGCACTGGGTTTCGAGGCGTCGACGTTCTTTGTCGATGAAGGCAACCGGCCGCGACTGGGCCAGGCGTTTCTGGTGATCGATCCGGGTGCGCTCGCGGGCCGTTCGGTGTACGACGAGCGGATCGAAACGCTGGTTGCGGCGATGACCGCCGAGGACGGAGTGCGCCTGCCCGGCGAGCGCCGCGAAACGCTGGCTCGGAAGGCCAGCGTCGACGGCATCGAGATTTCATCGCAACTGCACGACCAGTTGATCGAACTCGCGGGCTGATCGGGGGCGCATGGCGTCCGATGGTCAAGCGTCGCCGAGGCACGGTTCATGACCGTGCGTCAGCCAGATAACGCACGCCGATCCATAGGGTGCGAGGCACGCCGACCGCGCGAAACTGCTCCGCCATCGGATCGAGCCCGAGCGCGGGGCCGAAGGTGCGCGCGGGCCCGGTAAACGCGTTGGCGCCGAGCAAGCCGAAATTCTGATAGCGGCGGTCGAACAGATTCGCTACGCTGACAAAAATCTGCAACGGGGTGCTCGGCTGGAAGCGCATGTCGAAATCGGCGACCGCGTAGCCGGGAATGCGCCCGCTCGCGTCGCGATTGTTTTCGTCGCCGTGCGCGAATTGGCTGGAGGCGAAGACGACGCCCGCGCCCATCGTCCATCGCGCGTCGATGTCGAAATTGGCGCGCAGCTTCAGCGAATCCGCGGGAATGCCCGGGATATGATCGCCCGGGCGCACGCTGATGGCGCCGGCTTCGTCCGCGGACGAGTTGTTCGGGCTCGCCGCGACAAAAGGCGATCGGAACGTCGCGTCGATATGGCTATAGTGGAGGCTCAGGTCGAGTCTGCCAATATGCGCGTTGCCGGCCAATTCCACACCCTGGCGGCGCGTGCGCCCGACGTTCTGGAAAAAGCCCGCGTTGATCGCGCCGTGGCCGCTGGCGATGAACTGGATGTCGTCGCCGAGATCGGTACGATAGGTCGCGGCTGCCCATTCGATATCGGCGCCCCACTTGCCGCGCGCGCCGGCTTCGACGGTGTGCGAAACGACTTTCCTGAGCGGTGGGTCGGCAATGAAGATGTTGGGCAACTTGCACGGGGCAGCGGCATCGGCACAGGTCAGCTCGACGGGAGAGGGCGCGCGCATGCCTTCGTTGTACGTCGCATACGCGGTCATTGCGGACGATGGCTTGTAGTTGATGCCGATGGCCGGAGCAAAACGCGCAAACGTGAAATTGCCGTTGAGTCGGGCGTCGTTGCCGCTGCGATCGGCGATGCGAACCCGCGCGTGGTTGTAGCGACCCGAGAGCGACACGGTCCATGCGCCGGTCAACGCCAGCGTGTCGGCAAAGAATGCGCCCAGGTAGCGATTCGCCGTGCCGACATCGGTTTCCGGCGTGTAGTCGCCGATGGCGATCGCATTGCGATTGTCGGCAAACATCGCCGGCTGCGCCTGTTGCGTGAATCGCGTGTCGCCGGCATCGACGCCGACGCCGAAGACGAACCGATTCGCGCGGCGCGCGAAGTCGCCCTGCTTGGTCAATTGCAGTCCCGCGCCCCAGCTCTTCTGGTCGGTCTGCGAGCGATCGTTGGTCGCCTGATTGAGCTGTGGCAGACCCGTGTCGCGATCGATCGCGCCGTAACCGTTGTTGACGTTGCTGCTGGCGTTGTCGTTGCGGTAGTGACGGTAGTAGGCGTTGCCGCCGAGCAGGATCGAATCGCTCAGAAAGCGGCTGCCCTTCGCCGCGAGCAGCGCGAGCCGGTTGCGATTCGTGTCCGGAAAGGTATACGCCTGCCGCGGCCGGTCCAGAAACGACACCGGCAGCGTCTGCGTCCCCTGCAGCGTATTGTCGGCGAGCGTCAGGCTCAGATCGAAATCCGAGCGGTCGTCCTGATAGCCGGCCTTCCCGAAAAACTGTCGGACGCGGCTGGGGTTGTGCTCTGCCCAGCCGTCGTCGTCGGCGACATTGCCGGTCGCGAAATAATCGACGCGATCACTCGCGCCACCGTATTCGAACTGCGCGCTGCGGCGCCCGAACGAACCGGTCGACAATTCCAGCGTCGCGCCCGGATATTGCGCGCCGCTCTTGGTATACACCGCCAGCGCGCCGCCGAGGGTGTTGAGCCCGAACACCGGGTTCGATCCCGGAATGAGCTGGATGGTCGAGATCGCGGAGCGCGGCAGCAGATCCCAGTTGACCACGTCGCCAAACGCCTCGTTGATGCGCACGCCGTCCTGAAATACGGAAATGCCCTGTGGGGTTCCGAGCAACGGCGATGCGGCGAAGCCGCGAAAGTTGAGGTCCTGCTGGTACGGATTGCCCTGTCCCGAGCCGACACCGACGCTGTTGGCATTGCGGTCGAGAAACCCGGTCAGGTCGAGCGGCCGCTGCCTGGAGAAATCGCGGTTGCCGAACACCTGGACATTCGCCGGGACGTCGGAGAGCGCGGTGCCGAGCCCGGGTAACGGCGTCGTACCGATGACCTCAATCCGCGGCAATTCGAAGGCTTCGGCTGGGTTGTCGGCGCACGCGGGGCCCGTGAGCACGGTACCGGCGAATGCCAGCGTCAGCGAGACGGCGCGGAACCTCGTCCGCCGAGTCGAGCGCACGATCAAGTCAGCGGATCGCTACGCCCCAGGGCAGCTTGCCGACGGCGATTTCGGCGACCTTCGCATTGGTCGCGGTGTCGATCACCGCAACCGCGTTGGATCGCCCGCAGGCGACGTACAATTTCCTTCCGTCCGGCGTGATCGCCATGTTCCAGGGCCGCTTGCCGACGGGAATCGTCGCAACGATCGCGTTGGTTGACGTGTCGATAACCTGCACCGTGCCATCGCCGCCCGAGCTCACGTACACACGCTTGCCATCGGGGCGGACGGTGACGCCGTTCGACCGGCTGCCGGCCTTGATGCGCGCGATGACTTCGTGCGTCGCGACATCGACGACGTTGACCGTGTCGGCGTTCTCCGCGGCGACGTAGGCGCGGCTGCCGTCGGGCAGAAAGCCGATGCCGCGCGGGCGGTCGCCGACCTTCACCGACTTGATCACTTCGCCCTTGGCAACATCGACGATATCGACGCTGTCGGCGTTTTCGCTGCTGACGTACAGCCAGCGGCCGTCGGGGCTGAAGACCGCATGCTCGGGATTCTTGCCGCGCATCTTCATCCGCCGCACGACCTTGGCGGTCGCGGTGTCGACGAGCATGACCTGATCGTCTTCCTCGACCGCGGCGGAAAGCAGCCGGCCATCGGCCGACAGATAGATGCCTTCGGGAGAGCTGCCCAGCGCCGCCCGGCCGAGCAGGGTGCCGTTCGAGGCATCGATGATC
>DAIQRF010000258.1:0-3659 GCA_036786505.1 Casimicrobiaceae bacterium
CGAATACATCGAGGGCATCTGCACCCGCCTTCGAGACGCGAGCTCGATGACGACGTGGGTCTGCTACCACATGATCGGCGACGCGCTTCGCGGCTCGAGCGCGATCATGCCGGGTTTTGCGGCACGCTTCGCAACGCGACTTGCGGCGGAGCCCACGGTGCTGTCGCCGCCGCGACGAAGACCCGCTCCGGCGGCAATGGCCTGGGCCGCGGCAGCGACGGTCGCCGCGGTCAGCCTCGTGGGTTGGGTCGCGATGACCACCCTGCCCACAGGCGAGGCCACCATGCCGGCGGCGCTAGCCACTGCGAGGCAGGCGGCGACCGTGCGCGCTGCCGACACCCGGCCCGCGGTCGACAACGAGTATCTGCTGGTGCACCAGGAATACTCGCCGACCACGGCCATCCAGGGCGTTAGACCTTATCTTCGCGCAGTCGCGGCCACCGACCCGGATGTGCGCCCGTAGCATGCCGGCGGCTTCGCGCCGCCGGTTGGGCGGATGGACAGGGTTGTTCAGCGTCGGCTGTCGGGCCGGCCTCGTCGTGGCATCGCTGGTGGCGGTTCCTGCCGTCTACGGTCAGGATGCCGCCGCCTGGCTCCAGCACGCGGCGAGTGCCGCCCGCGGCCTCAACTACGTCGGCACCATCGTCTATGAGCACGGGGGCAGGGTCGAGACCTCGCGTCTGGTGCATCTGCTGGACGCCGGCAGCGAGTTCGAAAAGCTGACCAACCTGGACGGTCCGGCGCGCGAGGTTATTCGCAACAATGACCTGGTCCGCTGTTACTACCCCGACGCCAAGATCATCCGCATCGAGCCCCGGTCTTTCCGCAACGCGTTCCCATCGCTGCTTCCGCAGCAGTTGAACGCGCTCGGCGCGCATTATTTCTTCCGCAAGGAAGAGCTGGCCCGCATCGCCGGCCTCGAAACGCAGGCCTTCGTTTTCGAGCCCAAGGACGGGCTGCGATATGGCCACAAGTTCTGGGCCGACATTGCCAGCGGCCTGCTGCTGAAGGCGCGCTTGCTCAACGAAAAGAACGAGCCGATCGAGCAATTCGCGTTCATCGATATTCAGATCGGCGTCAAGCTCGACCGCGAACTGGTCAAGCCGCCGTTCTCTTCGCTGCCGGCCGACTGGCAGGTGCGGGAGTCGCCTCCCGGTGAAGTGCAGCCACAGGAAACGGGATGGGTGGTGAAGGATCTCCCGGCGGGCTTCGCCAAGGTCGTCGAGGGCTTCCGCATGCTGCGCGGCAAAAGCGCCCCGGTGGCGCATCTGGTGTTTTCGGACGGACTGGTCGCGGTTTCGGTGTTTGTCGAGCCCTTGCCGCCGACGCCGCAGCCGGTCGGCCTGTCGCAACAGGGCGGAATCAACGTCTACAGCCGGCAGCTCGACGACTACCTCGTCACGGTCCTGGGAGAGGCGCCCGGCGCGACGGTTCGACAGATCGCATACTCGGTCGCGCACCGGTAGCGCGCCAGCGACATCTTTGGCTTTTTGTTAGGACAACGGAAATGAAATTACGCATCTGGACAACGCTGGGCGCGCTGGTCGGCGTCCTCTGGTTATCTCCCGCCGCACCCGCGCAAGTGGGAAGAGGCTTGCCCGACTTTACCGAGCTCTACGAGCAACAGGGCCCGGCGGTGGTCAGCATCGACGTGACCCAAAAATCCCGCCGTTCGGCCATGCCGGAGCTCTCCGAGGACGATCCGTTCTACGAGTTCTTCCGCCGCTTCGGGCAGATACCGCGAAACACTCCGCGGCCCCGCGACTTCGAGCAGCAATCGACCGGATCCGGATTCATCCTGTCCGCGGATGGGTATGTGTTGACCAATGCTCACGTGGTCGATGGTGCAAGCGAAGTTTCGGTGAAGCTGACCGACAAGCGCGAATTCAAGGCCAAGGTTGTCGGCACCGACAAGCGCACCGACGTCGCGCTGCTGAAGATTGACGCCACCGGCTTGCCCAAGGTGACCATCGGCGATCCCGAAAAGCTCAAGGTCGGCGAATGGGTGGCCGCGATAGGCAAACCCTTCGGGCTCGAAAACACCATCACCGCAGGGATTGTAAGCGCTAAAGGTCGCGAGCTGCCGAACGAGAACCTGGTGTCCTACATCCAGACCGATGTTCCGATCAATCCCGGCAACTCCGGCGGCCCCTTGTTCAACCTGAGGGGCGAGGTGGTCGGTGTCAACTCGATGATCTACAGCAGGACCGGGGGCTCCATGGGCCTCGCGTTCGCGATTCCGATCGACGTGGCGATCAACGTCACCAAACAGATCCAGGAAAAAGGCCGGGTGACGCGCAGCCGGATCGGGGTGCAGATTCAGGAAGTCAGCCGCGAAACCGCCGATGCATTCGGCCTTGTCAAGGCCTCCGGGGCACTCGTCAACTCGGTTGAAAAGGGCGGCCCGGCCGACAAGGCGGCCATCGAGCAGGGCGACATCATCGTCAAGGCCGATGGACGCCCGGTGAACTCGTCCGCCGAGCTGCCGCGCATCATTACCGCGATCAAGCCGGGAACCCGCATCGTGTTGCAGGTCTGGCACAAAGGTGCGAGCAAGGACGTCAACGTCACCGTCGCCGAACTGAAGGAAGACGATGGCGCCAGGCTCGCACGGCGCGTACCCGCCGGCAAGGACAAGGAAAAGATCAAGCCGAACCGCATGGGATGGGTGCTGTCCGATTTGAGCGAAGAGCAGAAAAAAGACCTCGAGATCAAGAACGGCGTCGGAGTCGAGGAAATCACCGGAACGGCGCGCGGCGACATTCAGCCCGGCGACATTATCCTTGCGCTCATCAGCCGCGGCGCGACCATCGAGGCGAGAAGCGCTGAACGACTCAACGCCCAGATCGGCAAGGTGGAAAAAGGCAACTCGGTGACCTTGCTGCTCAGGCGCGGCGAGCGCCAGTTTTACTCGACGATCAAGCTGGGCAGCGGCAGCGAGTGAGACGGAAGTGAGACGGAGCTAAAGGCAGATCGAGTTGGCCTCCAAGGGCACCGACCCGCGGCGTCTGACGCTGCTCGTTCGGGTCTATTGCCACCTCTGCGACGACATGCGCGACGCGCTGGCACCGCTTGCGGCAAGGTTTGGATGGGCGATCGAAGAGATCGACATCGACGCCGACGCTGTCCTTGAAAAACGGTGGGGCGACAGCGTCCCGGTCCTGCTCGCCGGGGAACGTGAGCTGTGTCGTCACCGGATCGACGCCGCCACGGTGACGGCATTTCTTTTGGATCGTAGCGGCGCAAATTCGCGCTGAAGGGCGAAATCGGCTAAAATTCAAACTGTTCCGGCGCAAAAAGCCAGCAAAAAGCCAGCAAAAAGTCAGATGAGGCAAGGGGCACTTCGCGGTGCCCCTTTGTTTTGAATGGTCCCGGAACACCTAAGCCCAATGAATTCAATGCAGCACATCCGCAATTTCTCGATCATCGCGCACATCGACCACGGCAAGTCGACGCTTGCCGACCGGTTCATTCAGCGCTGTGGCGGGCTGGCCGACCGCGAGATGGAAGCGCAGGTTCTGGACACCATGGACCTCGAGCGCGAGCGGGGCATTACCATCAAAGCGCAAACGGCGGCGCTGACCTACGTCGCGCGCGACGGCTCGAGTTATAGCCTCAACTTGATCGACACCCCCGGTCATGTCGATTTCGCCTACGAG
>DAIQRF010000014.1:0-316 GCA_036786505.1 Casimicrobiaceae bacterium
CCGTGGCGGATCTTTGCGCGCATCGAGTGTCCGCTGGCGTGGCCCGGCATCCTCTCGGCGGCGGTGCTGACGTTCGTCCATACTTTGGGCGAGTTTGGGGTCGTGTTGATGGTCGGCGGCAGCATCCCCGGCGAGACCAAGACGATCGCGATCGCGATCTATGACCGCGTGCAGGCGTTCGATGCGCGGGGCGCGAACCTGATGGCCGCCGTCCTGCTGGCGTCGTCGCTGATCGCCATTGCGGTGGCCTATGGCACCGCGCGCCGTCCGGCGCCGCATGGCTGACGACTGCGGCGCGGCGCTGTCGGTGCGGCTT
>DAIQRF010000014.1:326-14895 GCA_036786505.1 Casimicrobiaceae bacterium
TGTGTATAAGAGACAGGCACTGGCGGTGCGGCTTGCACAGCTTGCGCCGATCCCGCTCGACGCGGCTTTCGATTGCGCGCCCGGGGAGCTCTTGGCACTGGTCGGACCTTCGGGCAGCGGCAAGACTACGATACTGCGAAGCATCGCCGGCCTGTACCAGCCGCTCGAAGGCCGCGTCGCATGCGGCAACGACATCTGGTTCGACGCCGCCGCGCATATTTGCCGGACGCCGCAACGACGCTCGGTGGGACTGGTGTTCCAGAACTATGCGCTGTTTCCACATCTGTCCGCGTTGGCCAACATCGCCGCCGCGCTGGGGCACCGCCCGCCGCGCGATCGCAATGCGCGCGCTCGCGAACTGCTCGAGCTGGTCCATCTCGGTGGCCTCGAGGCGAGATTGCCGTTGGCGCTGTCCGGCGGACAGCAACAACGCGTCGCGGTTGCACGGGCGTTGGCGCGCGACCCGCAGGTGTTGCTGATGGACGAACCGTTCTCGGCGGTCGACCGGGTGACTCGACAGAAGCTCTACCGCGAGCTGGCCGAACTGCGCCGGGCCCTGAAAATGCCGCTGGTGCTGGTCACGCACGACCTCGACGAAGCCGCGAGCCTGGCCGACCGCATGTGCATACTGTATCGCGGCCGGACGCTGCAGATCGGGTCGCCCAACGAGCTCATGTCGCGCCCGCGCAACGCGCTGGTCGCACGGCTCGTCGACGTGAAGAATGTGTTCGAGGGCAAGGTGCTGGCGCACGAGAGCGAGCACGGTCGCACCTTGCTCCAATGGCATGGGCATACGCTCGAATTGTCGTACACGCCGCAATATGCGCTCGGTTCCCCGGTATGCTGGGCGATTCCTGCCGCGAGCGTGGTCCTGCATCGGCGCGACCGGCCTTCACAAAGCGCGCGGGAAAACCCCGTCGACGGCATCGTCGCCAACTGCGTATCGCTGGGTCAGAGCACAAGCCTCGACCTGCAGGTCGACGGCGCGGCCGGCAAGACGCTGTACCTTTCCATTCCCACACATCTTGCACGGCGCAACGGCATCGCCATCGGCCAACGTGCTCGCGTCTCCCTGTTGGCCGAAGGCATCCACCTCATGCCCTGGGAAGATCTGCGCGAGCCCATGACTGCCGTCGCTGGCTAAAGTTTTGACGGTTCGCGATAGAGGAACAGGATTTCATGGCCGGGGTTGCGCGCCTCACCGGATCAATGCGTGACCCTCACGCTTGTGGTTCCGGAGACGTGCAGGGCAATAATTTTTTCGACGATTTAGTGCGTCGCTAGACGCCGGCTGCCGGCACACTCGCAGATTTGCGGTACGATGGCGCCGCCAGCACACTCGCAACGTCCGCCGCCCCATGGAATTCGCTTTTATCATCGATCCGCTCGCTTCGCTCAAGGCGTACAAAGACACGAGCGTGGCGATGATGCGCGCGCTGCAGGCCCGCGGCGCGACGCTCTTTGTCCTCGAACCCGCCGATCTTTTCTGGACCGCGTCGGCGACGCAAGCCAGGGTGAGGCCACTCACCGTGACCGACGACGATCACCAATGGTATCGCGCGGGCGAGGCGCTGATCCGCTCGCTGACGTCGTTCGACGCGGTCATGATGCGCAAGGACCCGCCCTTCGACATGGAGTACGTCTACTCGACGTATTTGCTCGAGGCCGCGGAAAGCGAAGGCGCGCTCGTTCTCAATCGCCCGCGCGCGGTACGCGATCACAACGAAAAAATGGCCATCGCCCGCTTTCCCGAGTTCACGGTGCCGACGCTCGTCACCCGGGATCCCGGAATGCTCAGTGCCTTCATCGATCAATACAACGATGTGATCCTGAAGCCGCTCGACGGCATGGGAGGCGCGTCGATATTCCGGGTGCGCATCGACGATCCGAACCGGAACGTGATCATCGAGACGCTGGCGCACTACGGTGCGCGAACGGTCATGGCGCAGCGCTTCATCCCCGAGATCGTCGACGGCGACAAGCGCATCGTGCTGATCGACGGCAAGCCGATTCCGCATGTGCTGGCACGCATTCCCAAGCCGGGCGAGACCCGGGGCAATCTCGCGGTCGGCGGGCTCGGCGTCGCGCGCCCGCTCACCGCGCGTGATCGCGAGATCGCCGAGAGCATCGGCCCCAAGCTTGCGGCCGAAGGACTGTTCGTGGTCGGGCTCGACGTCATAGGCGAGTTCCTGACCGAAGTCAACGTCACCAGCCCTACCGGTTTCGTCGAAATCACGAAGCAGACGGGGTTCGATGTCGCGGGCTGCTTTGCCGACGCCTTCGAAGCGCTGGTTCGCAGCAGACCCCGCGCTCGCTGATCGCCGCATTTGCCGGCAACATCGAATGAGCAGCGCGGAAGCCCGCGCAAGCACGTGCTAACATGATTGCCACGCGGGAAGGGCTGTCGGAGGACGGTGGTGCGATCCGGCGCAGGGCCGGCTTGCGCCGGCACGGCGACCGCACGCGGGCGCGCCGGTCCCGGGAGAGTCCATGATCGGCATCTTCATTGTCGCGCACGACACCTTGGGCGAAAGCCTGGTCCGCGCGGTGACACACGTGCTGGGTGCACGTCCTCCGCAGTTCGAGACGCTCGGCGTTCGCGCCAGCGATGACCCGCTCGACCTGCTGCCGCGAGCGCGCGAGCTCCTCGTGCCGCTCGACAGCGGCGACGGCGTCCTCATCTTCTCCGACATCTATGGTGCGACGCCCTGTAATCTTGCGACAAAACTGCTGCAGCCCGGCCGCATCGAAGGCGTCGCCGGTGTCAATTTGCCGATGCTGGTGCGTGCGTTTACCTATCGAAGCAGAGGCATGGACACCATGATCAAAAAGGCCATCAGCGGCGGTTGCGACGGCGTGCTCCACGTCGGGACGGACCCGGTCTATGCAACAACGAGAGATTGAAATCGTCAACAGGCTTGGTCTGCACGCACGCGCGTCGGCCAAGCTCACCCAACTCGCTGCCAAATATCAATGCGACGTGTCGCTGGCGCGCAGCGGCCGCAAAATCAACGCCAAGAGCATCATGGGCGTGATGATGCTTGCCGCGGGCAAGGGCAGTCGCATCACGCTCGAGACCGATGGTCCGGACGAAGCCGAGGCGATGGACGCGATCGTGGTGCTGATCGGTGATTGTTTCGGTGAAGGGCAGTGACCTAAGGCGAAAGCCCGCCGCGATCTTTCTTACAGACGTTCGTCACGTGCCGGGAACCATTGCAAGGATACAGGGATCAATGAATGAGTGTTCGGCCCTTGCGCTCGATGAAGATCCCTCCATCTTTTTTGCGCGACACGCAGGCGCAGGCGAGCGCGCAGGCGAGCGCGCAGGCGAGCGCGCAGGCGAGCGCGCAGGTGAGCGCGCAGGTGAGCGCGCAGGCGAGCGCGCAGGTGAGCGAATGGGCCGCCGATCCAGCGCTGGATGTATCAGTCCCATCGTCTTAGCGAGCGCCATGTCCTTCCAATTCAGACCCGTCGCGCGCCAATGAGTTTTGTCCTGCACGGCCTCGGCGTGACGGGGGGCATCGCCATCGGGCGGGCGCAGCTCGTTTCGCACGCCACGCTCGAAGTCGCTCACTACACGATCCGCGCCGAGCAGGTGCCGGCGGAAATCGCCCGGCTGACGCAGGCGATTCATGCCGTGCAAAAGGAACTCGAGGGCCTGCATGGCGCGATGACCTCAGGCGACGCGCCGGCGGAGTTCGGTGCGTTTCTCGACGTCCATTGGATGATCCTCACCGACCAGACGATTTCCGAGACGCCCAAGCGGATGATCGCCGAGCAGCACTGCAACGCGGAGTGGGCCCTCACCCAGCAGATGGCGGTCCTGGTCGAACAGTTCGACACGATCGAGGATCCGTACTTGCGCGAACGCCGGGCCGATGTGGTTCAGGTGGTCGAGCGGGTGCTCAAGGTGTTGCTGGGCAAACCCGGAGCCGTGCGCGCGTCGAACGCTGAGGAACAGACCATTCTCGTCGCGCACGATCTGTCTCCGGCGGACGTCATCCAGTTCAAGACTCACCACTTCGCCGCCTTCCTGACCGATCTCGGCGGCGTCAACTCGCATACGGCGATCGTCGCCCGCAGTCTCAACGTGCCGGCCGTGGTCGCGACCCACAATGCGCGCGCGCTGATACGCGAGAACGAGCTTTTGATCGTCGACGGCGCCAAGAATGTCGTCATCGTCAATCCCGACCGATCGGTGCTCGCCGAATACCGGCTCAAGCAAGGCGAGTTCGAGATCGAGCGCAAGAAGCTCAAGCGACTCAAGACGACGCGTCCGACCACGCTCGACGGGCTGGAGATCGAATTGTTCGCGAACATCGAGCTCCCGGACGATCTCGCGCAAGCGCTGGAGAACGGCGCAACCGGCGTCGGATTGTTTCGAAGCGAGTTCCTGTTTCTCAATCGCCAGGGGCTGCCCTCCGAGGACGAGCAGTTCGAGGCGTACCGTCAGGTCGCCACCGGGATGGGCGGCAGGCCGGTGACGGTGCGCACCTTCGATCTTGGCGCCGATAAACACAAGGAAGGACTCGACGGGCTTGCCCGCGTCGCGCCGAACCCGGCGCTCGGCTTGCGCGCCATTCGATTCTGTCTGGCCGAGCCGAGACTGTTCACTACCCAGCTCCGGGCGATTTTGCGAGCGTCGCATTACGGCAACATCAATATCCTGGTACCGATGCTGGTTTCCGGCGCGGAGATCGATCAGACCCTGGTCATGATCGCGCGCGCCAAGGACAGCTTGCGCGAGCAAGGCGTGCCGTTCGACGCGGGCATCAAGGTAGGCGGGATGATTGAGATACCGGCGGCAGTGCTCGCCATCAGCACGTTCACCCGGCGCCTCGACTTTCTGTCGATCGGCACCAACGATCTGATCCAATATACGCTGGCCGTCGATCGTGCCGACGACGCAGTGTCCTATCTTTACGATCCCTTGCATCCGGCGGTGCTGAAGCTGATCGCCATGGCCATCGCCACCGCCAACAAGGCCAAGGTTCCGATTGCCGTCTGCGGCGAGATGGCGGGCGAGCTCCGGCTCACGCGCATGCTTCTGGGCATGGGCCTACGCCACTTTTCCATGCATCCGGCGCATTTGCTCGAGATCAAGCAGCGCGTGCTCAGCAGCGACGCCGCCGCATCGCGGCCGCTGGTCAATCGCATGCGCCGCAGCGACGATCCGGAGAGGGTCGCGGCGCTGCTCGACAGACTCAACGATTGATCCGCGGCAAATCGGGGGTTTCGCATCGGTTGGCGCGGGTCAATATTCCAACGCTTGGCCAATGCGCGTTGCTTATCCTCGCATTGATGCGAGGGATCAGCGGCGCGTCGAGACTCCGTCAGTGCGCGCGGGGGCTGAACTGGTTGACAAGGGTCAGGATGCGTCGTACCGTGACAGTGGCGCCGATTTGAGGATCAGCTTGCGGGCGCGTTAAAAATTCGGCTAAAGCGGCGAGGTTTTCCGACCCGATTAGCGCAAGCTGGCCGGGTCTTTGTTTTTCTGCGCCGGCGCCTTGCGAGTAAACCCTACCGGACCATGAGCCCTTTCACCACGTCGGTCGGCATTGTTACGTCGCAGCGCGCGACGTTCACCGAATCGCTGCCGCTGCAATCAGGCGCCTCGCTACCCGGCTTCGAGCTCGTCTACGAGACTTATGGGTCGCTCAACGCAGAGCGGTCGAACGCAATCCTGATCTGTCACGCGCTGAATGCATCGCACCATGTCGCCGGCACCTACGAGGGCGAATCTGAGAGCGAAGGCTGGTGGGACAACATGGTAGGTCCCGACAAGCCGATCGACACCAATCGCTTTTTCGTGATCGGCGTCAACAATCTCGGCAGTTGCTTCGGCTCGACCGGTCCCGCGTCGACCAATCCGGCGACCGGCAAGCCATGGGGCTCGGATTTTCCGATCGTTACGGTGGAGGATTGGGTCGACGCTCAAGCGCGGCTCGCCGACCGCCTGGGTATCCAGCGCTTCGCGGCGGTGATGGGCGGCAGTCTCGGCGGCATGCAGGCGCTGGCGTGGGCAATACGCTACCCGCAGCGGATCGCCCGCGCGCTGGTCATTGCCGCCGCGCCGAACCTCTCCGCCCAGAACATTGCGTTCAACGAAGTCGCGCGAGCCGCAATCATGACCGACCCGGAGTTCCACGACGGCAAGTTCTACGATCACGGCGTCAAGCCGGTGCGCGGTTTGCGCGTTGCGCGCATGATCGGCCATATCACCTATATTTCCGACGAACAGATGGCGGAGCGATTCGGCCGGCAACTGCGAGACGGCCTCAACTTCTCGTTCGCGCCGGAGTTTCAGATCGAGTCGTATCTGCGCTATCAGGGTGAAAAGTTCGCCGAGTATTACGATGCGAACACGTACTTGCGGATCACCAAAGCGCTCGACTATTTCGATCCGGCGGCCGTCACCGGCGGCGATCTCGCGCGCGCGCTTGCGCCGGCAACTTGCAGATTCCTGGTCATTTCATTCACCACCGACTGGCGATTTTCGCCGGCGCGCTCACGCGAGATCGTCAAGGCGCTGGTCGACAACCGCGGGGACGTCTGCTACGCCGAAATCGAGGCGCCGCACGGGCACGACGCATTTCTGCTCGATACCCCGCAGTATCACG
This sequence comes from Casimicrobiaceae bacterium, assembly GCA_036786505.1. Lineage (GTDB taxonomy): Bacteria > Pseudomonadota > Gammaproteobacteria > Burkholderiales > Casimicrobiaceae > PALSA-1003. The sequence continues at coordinate 6,947 of DAIQRF010000014.1, forward strand.
CGATCGTGCGCGCATTTTTGAATCGCGCCGCGCCATGAGCTATTCGACACGCGCCGACTTTTCGACCATCGCCGGCTGGATCCAGCCGAGCGCGCGTGTGCTCGATCTGGGCTGCGGCGACGGCAGTCTGCTCGCTTATCTGCGCGACTCGCGCGGCGTGATGGGCTACGGCATCGAAATCGACGATGGCGGTGTGCTCGCTTCCATCGGCAATGGCGTCAATGTCATTCAGAGCGACCTGGAGAGCGGCCTCGCCGGTTTCGACGATCAGTCATTCGACAGCGTGATCCTGTCGCAGACCCTGCAGGCGATGCGTCACACCGAGCAGATCGTGATCGAGATGCTGCGTGTCGGCCGCGAGGCCATCGTGACCTTTCCCAATTTCGGTTACTGGTCGCACCGCTTGCAGGTGCTTCGCGGACGAATGCCGGTGTCCGGAAATCTTCCCTATCAATGGTATGACACGCCGAATATTCACCTCTGCACTGTTGCCGACTTCGACGCCTTCTGCAGTGAGCGCGGCTTTCACGTGCTCGAACGCGTCGTGTTGCGGGACGCGCGGCGCGTGAATGTGCTCCCCAACCTGCTTGGCGCGTTGGCGATCTATCGCTTCCGCCGCGGATGAGCGGTGCCGCGTCCGGAGGAATCCACGCCGCCCTCGACTACCACATTGCACGGTTACAATGCGGGCGATGACCGGGCCGAAAAAGCGTCTCTCGGAAGCGCTGTTCAATCGGCGGATGCTGATCTGCATCTTCACCGGCTTCAGTTCCGGGCTGCCGCTTTGGCTGCTGATCAATCTGCTGCCGGCGTGGTTGCGTTCCGAACAGGTCGACCTGACCTCGATCGGCCTGTTTGCATTGATGCAACTGCCGTTTACCTGGAAATTCCTGTGGTCGCCTTTGCTCGACCGTTACGCGCTGCCGTTGCTCGGCCGCCGGCGCGGGTGGATGTTGATCACGCAGATCGCACTGCTGATCGCCATCCCGCTGTTCGGCTTGTTCGAGCCCAGGCTCGATCTCTGGGCGATTGCCGGCCTGGCGGCGACCGTGGCTTTTTTTTCCGCGAGCCAGGACATCGTGCTCGACGCGTACCGACGCGAGCTCCTGCCGGACGCCGAACTGGGTCTTGGCACATCGATCCACGTTCAGGCGTATCGCGTTTCGAGCCTCGTCCCGGGCGCGCTGGCGCTGGTGCTCGCCGACCATATCCCGTGGCATAGCGTATTCCTGATCACCGCGTTGTTCATGCTGCCCGGCATCGCAAACACGCTGCTCATCTCCGAGCCTCTCCGATCGCGCAACGCGCCGCGAACGCTCACCGAAGCGGTGGTCGAACCGTTTCACGAATTCATCACTCGCGCCGGCGGGCATCAAGCCCTGCTGATTCTCGGGTTCATTTTTCTGTACAACCTTGGCGCAAGCATGGCCACCGCGCTGGCGACGCCGTTCTATCTCGACATGGGATTTTCCAAGTCGGAGATCGGACTGATCGCCAAGAACGCCGGTTTGTGGGCGAGCGTCGCCGGAGGTCTGCTGGGCGGCTTGTGGATGCTGCGAATCGGCATCAACCGGGCGCTCTGGCTTTTCGGCGCCGTTCAGGTGATATCGATTCTGGGTTTTGCGTGGCTCGCTCACGAGCACCGTGCGGACCGGGCGCTGCTGGCCGTGGTGATCGGCGTCGAGGCGTTGGGCGTTGGTCTCGCGACCGCGGCTTTCATCGCCTTCATCGCGCGCGCCACCGATCCGCGCTACACCGCCACGCAATTCGCGCTGTTCACCAGCCTGGCGGTAGTCCCTCGAACGTTGATCAACGCGACGACGGGATGGATCGTGGAGCAGACCGGCTGGTTCGATTTTTTTCTGTTGTGTGTTGCTCTGGGACTGCCCGGTATGGCCTTGCTGTTGCGCGTTGCACCTTGGAATGAGCCGATTGCTGCCGAGGATTGACGCGATCGGCCCTGCATTGCGCGACCTCAAGCTATGCGCGATCGACGCCACCCGGACGGGGCTCAAGTATTGTAAGGCACGTACGCGGCCGGATCGATTGAAGTGAGTACTCGCACCGTGGCGCGGCTCCAACGCTCTGCCGGTCGCAAGCGTGCGGCGGAGCGTCAGCTGCCGATTTTCTCGAGGGCCTCGGACACTTCGAACCACTCCGCCTCGAGGCGGGCGAGCTGCCAGGTGAGATCGCCTTGCCGGGCAATGGTATCGCGAAGTGCGTGCTTGCCTTCTTCGTCGTAAGCATTCGGCGTGGTGAGCCAGGCCTCGATCGACTGCCGCTCCGTCCCGATGGCCTCCATCTCCTTCTCGATTCGCGCCAGCTTGTCGGCAAGCGGTTTGCGCAGCGCATAAACCTGCTGACGCGCGGCGGCCTCTGCGCGCTTTTGCGTCCGCCGGTCTGCGGTAGGTGCAGCGCTGTCCGCGCGAGCGGCACGCATGTCGTCCTGCGTGCGTCCGGTCAGGACCCAGCGCCGATAGTCGTCCAGATCGCCATCGAAAAGCGACACCCTGCCGTCGGCGACCAGCCACAATTCGTCCGCGGTCGCGCGCAAAAGGTGCCGGTCGTGCGCGACGACGATCAACGCGCCGGTGTAATCCTGGAGCGCCTCGGTCAGCGCTTCGCGCATTTCGATGTCGAGGTGATTGGTCGGCTCGTCGAGCAGCAGCAGGTTGGGCTTTTGCCGGGCGAGCAGTGCGAGCGTCAGGCGCGCCTTCTCGCCGCCTGAGAAATCGCGCACCGGCGAGGTCGCGCGCTCGCCGCGAAAGTCGAAGCTGCCGAGAAAATCGCGCAGCGTCTGATCGCGGGTCGCCGGCTCCAGGCGCTGCATATGCCACATCGCCGATTCGGTGAGCCGCAGTTGCTCGACCTGGTGCTGCGCGAAATAGCCGATGCGCAAGCCATTGGCGGCGACTCGCGACCCGGACACAGGCTCGAGCTCCCCTGCAATCGCACGCAGCAGCGTCGATTTGCCGGCGCCATTGGGGCCGAGGAGGCCGATGCGCTCGCCGGCCAGAATCGCCCAATCGACTTTCTCGAGCACGGGCGCGCCGCCATAGCCGAGACTGACGTGATCGAACTTCAGCAATTGCCGCGCGGCAGTCGGATGTGCCTCCAACTCGAATGAAAACGGGCTGTCCACGTGGGCGGCTGCGATCACTTCCAGACGCTCGAGCGTCTTGATGCGGCTCTGGGCCTGCTTGGCCTTGGTTGCCTTGGCGCGAAACCGATCGATATACGAGCGCAGATGGGCGATCTGTCGCTGCTGCTTCACGTATGCCGATTGTTGCAGCGACAGCGCCTGCGCGCGCTCGCGCTCGAACTGGGCGTAATTGCCTGTGTAATGACGAAGCTTGCGTTGGTCGAGGTGCACGATCTCGGTGACCACCGTATCCAGAAAATCGCGGTCGTGGGTAACCAGCAACAGCGTGCCCGAATAGTGCTCGAGCCAATCCTCGAGCCAGAGCACGGCGTCGAGATCGAGGTGATTGGTGGGCTCGTCGAGCAGCAACAGGTCGGAGCGGCACATCAGCGCCTGCGCCAGGTTGAGCCGCATCCTCCAGCCGCCCGAGAACGTCGGCACGGGATCGTTGTGCCGCGCGACGGTAAAGCCGAGCCCCGAAAGCAGCGCGGAGGCTCGCGCACCTGCGCTGTAGCCGCCGATGGTCTCGAAGCGATGGTGCAATTCGGCAAGATGCTCGCCGCTTGCATGCGCGTCCGCAGCTTCGTCGGCATGCGCAACAGCCAGCGCCCGCTCGATGACGCGCAATTCTCGATCGCCGTCGAGCACGTAGTCGATCGCGCTTCCCGCCGCGGGCGCGGCTTCCTGGGCGACGTGCGCGATCACCCATCCCGGCGGCATCGACAGCTCGCCTTGGTCCTGCGACAGCTCACCGCGGAGCAGCGCGAACAGGCTCGACTTGCCGCTGCCGTTGGCGCCAATCAGTCCGAGCTTGTGGCCGGGATGCACCGTGAGCGACGCATCGTCGAGCAGCAGCTTTACGCCGCGCGCCAGCGAGAGATTCGAAATGCGAAGCATGGTTGAAGCGGTGGCTGGCGGTGTGGACCTGCGAATACGTTCAGTAGAGGTCGTAGTCGTAGTCGATGATCAACGGCGCGTGATCGGAGAATCGCCGGTTGGTGTAGATCGTCGCGGCCCGCGCCGTGGCGGCGATGCCCGGCGTCGCGATCTGATAGTCGATGCGCCAGCCGACGTTTCTGGCCCACGCCTGCCCGCGGTTCGACCACCAGGTGTACTGATCGGGTTCCTTGTTGAGGCGGCGAAACACGTCGACGAAGCCGAGCTCATCGAATACGCGTGTCAGCCACGCCCTTTCCTCGGGCAGAAAGCCGGAGTTCTTCTGATTGCTGCGCCAGTTCTTGAGATCGATGGGCTGGTGGGCGATGTTCCAGTCGCCGCACAGGATGACTTCGCGGCCCGCGTCGCGAAGACGCAGCAGGTGCGGAAGAAACTCGGCCAGAAATCGGAACTTGGCAAGCTGCCGTTCGGGCGAACTGGAGCCCGACGGCAAATACACGCTGATGACGGTCAGGTGCCCGAAGTCGGCCTCGACGTAGCGCCCCTCGGCGTCGAATTCCGCGCTGCCGAAACCGACTTGCACCGATGCCGGACGTTTGGCGTACAGCGCGACGCCGCTGTAGCCGCGTTTGGCCGCCGTATGGAACGACGCATGCGACTTGCGCGGCGCGGCGAGCGCTCGGGGCACATCGTTGGCGTGCGCCTTGATCTCCTGCAGGCACACGACGTCCCAAGGTTCGACGCGTGCGAGCCAGCGCGCGAAGCCCTTGCGCTCCGCGGAACGGATGCCGTTGACGTTGACCGTGACAATACGCATCGAGCAGCCAAGACGGTCGCGAGCGCGGATTCTACCTGATCGCGCGCGCTTTTCGCGTCGCGCGCGCCGCGGCTGTATGCACGCGTCGAGCGCACCCGGCGCGATATACTTCGTTTGTTTGTAACGCCGCACCCACTCCGCTTCATGAGCGACTTCCGACAGGAATTTCTCGAATTTGCATTGGCACGCGACGTGCTTCGATTCGGCGAGTTCGTGACCAAGGCGGGACGGAAAACTCCGTATTTTTTCAACGCAGGCCTGTTCAACGACGGCGAAAGCCTGCGCCGGCTGGGCGACTTCTATGCCCGGGCGTACCTCAAGTCGGGCGTGCAATGCGATCAACTGTTCGGCCCGGCGTATAAAGGCATTACGCTGGCCGCGGCGGCGGCTGTCGCGTTGGCCGAAAAAGGGCACAATCTGCCGTACAGCTACAACCGCAAAGAGGCCAAGGATCACGGCGAAGGCGGGGTCATTGTCGGAGCGGCGCTTGCGGGGCGGGTCTTGATCATCGACGACGTGATCACCGACGGCGGAGCCAAGCGCGAGTCGATCGAGCTTATCCGGGCCCACGGCGCCACCCCGGCGGCAGTACTGATCGCATTCGACCGCATGGAGCGCGGACGAGGAGAGCGGTCGGCGGTACAGGAATTGCAACAGGAGTTTGCGATACCGGTGATGGCGATCGCGACGCTCGACGACCTGCTGACAATGCTGGGGCGTAGCGTGGAGCTCTCGCGCCACCGGGCGGCTGTCATGGCGTACCGGGAGCAATTCGGCGCGTCAACGTGACAAATCTCAGAGTACAACCGGAACTGGGCAAGGGGCCGGAGCGATGCATACGATCAACCAACAACAGTTTAGATGGAGCGCTGCTGCGTGGTTCGCGGCATGGCTCGTCCTGGGCGCGCTTCCGGCGGCGGCCGCCGGCATGTACAAATGGACCGACGACCAGGGCATCGTTCACTATAGCGACCAAATGCCGGCGGACGCGGTCAACAAGGGTGGCGTGGTGTTCGACAAACAGGGGCGGCAGCTCAAGAAAATCGATCCGACGCTGACCCCGGCGCAGGTCAAAGCCAAGGAAGCCGAAGACGAGCGCCAGCGCCTGATCGCCAAGGCGCAGGAAGCCAAGTCGCGACGGGACATCGCGCTGACGCACTCCTACACCAGTGAAGAAGAGATCGACTTCGCGCGGAGCCGGGCGCTGCTGGCCGTCGAAAGCCAGCTCAGGTCGGTCGAAACCTACACTGCCGACCTGACCAGGCGTCAGCAGGAATTGAAGAAGGACAAGCTCGCGTACGGCGCCAAGCCGGTGCCGGCCACGCTCGATAACGAGCTGTCGGGGCTCAACGAAGAGCTTGCGCGCCAGGACAAAGTGCTGGCGCAAAGACGGGCGGAAATAACGGCGATCAACGCCAAGTACGAGAGCGACAAGCATCGCTGGCGCGAAATCAGGGCCGACCAGCAAAAGCCCCCAGGCGCCGCGGCCTCGAACACGCCCCCGGGGCCGCCAACCAAAGGCGCGGCGAGCTCAGTGACCAACTCAGTGGCCAAATAAGGCGCTGCAGGTAGCCGTTGCGCGACACAAGGGCGGCCCGCGGGTCGCCCTTGTCGTTTTCAACGCCGCCGCTGGGTTGGGCAATGCGCCGATGCGATAATCACCGCCTTTGTCTTTTCTCGCCGGCACGAAAATGGCGCAATACGTCTACAGCATGAACCGGGTCGGCAAGATCGTGGCGCCCAAGCGGGTGATCCTGAAGGACATCTCGCTGTCGTTCTTTCCCGGCGCCAAGATCGGCGTCTTGGGCGTGAACGGCTCCGGCAAATCGAGCCTCTTGCGCATCATGTCCGGCGAGGACAAAGAGTACGAAGGCGAAGCGGTGCCGATGCCGAATATGCGCATAGGTTACCTGCCGCAGGAACCGCAACTCGCGCCGGACAAGACGGTGCGCGAAACGATCGAAGAAGGCTTGGGCGAAATATTCGACGCCAAGCAGAAACTCGAGTACGTCTACGCCGCATACGCCGAACCCGATGCCGACTTCGACAAGCTGGCTGCCGAACAGGCCAAATACGAAGCCATCATCGCCGCCGCCGGTGCGGACACCGATGTGCAAATGGAAATCGCCGCCGACGCGCTCCGATTGGCGCCGTGGGACGCGAAGATCGGGAAATTGTCCGGCGGCGAAAAACGACGTGTCGCGCTCTGCCGCTTGCTCTTGTCCAAACCCGACATGCTGCTGCTCGACGAACCTACCAACCACCTGGACGCCGAGAGCGTCGAATGGCTGGAGCAGTTCCTTCTGCGATTTCCCGGAACGGTGATGGCGGTTACTCACGATCGTTACTTTCTCGACAACGCGGCCGAATGGATACTCGAGCTCGACCGCGGACACGGCATTCCGTGGAAGGGCAACTACAGTTCGTGGCTGGAGCAAAAGGAACAGCGCCTGCAGACCGAGGCGAAACAGGAATCCGCGCGCATCAAGGCAATGCACACGGAGCTCGAGTGGGTGCGTACCAACCCCAAGGGCCGGCAGGCAAAAAGCAAGGCGCGCATTGCGCGGTTCGAGGAGCTTTCCAGCCACGAGCACCAGAAGCGCAACGAGACGCAGGAAATCTTCATTCCGGTCGCCGAGCGGCTCGGCAATCAGGTCATCGAATTTCACGGCGTCAGCAAAGGCTATGGCGAACGGCTGCTGATCGACAATCTCAGTTTCAGCGTCCCGCCCGGCGCGATCGTGGGCGTCATCGGGCCAAACGGCGCGGGCAAGTCGACGTTGTTCCGGATGGCGACTGGCGCCGAGAAACCGGACAAGGGAAAGATCGTCATCGGCTCGACCGCGAAGCTTGCCGTGGTCGATCAGTCGCGCGAAGCCTTGCCCGACGGCAAGACCGCCTGGGAAGCTGTTTCGGGAGGGCTCGATATCCTGACCGTCGGCAAATTCGAAATGCCGTCGCGCGCGTATCTCGGGCGCTTCAATTTCAAGGGCGTCGACCAGCAGAAGAACGTCGGCCAGTTGTCGGGCGGGGAGCGCGGCCGACTGCATCTGGCGATGACGCTGTTGAAGGGCGGCAACGTGCTGCTGCTCG
>DAIQRF010000259.1:0-3618 GCA_036786505.1 Casimicrobiaceae bacterium
GCGCCGACTGGATCACCCGCACCACCATCATCGCAAAGCCGAGCGGTACCGCCGCCTGAAACCAGACCTGGCTGATGCGCATTGCCGGCGACAGCGCGTCGAAGCGCAGCATGGTGCCGATGGTCCGCAGTGACCAGTAGAGCGCGAACACCGCGAAGACCAGCGTCGCCAGCTCCGAAAAGAGGTACACGCTCCCCGCCAGACGGGGCGGCAGCCGGCTAGTGACGATGTCGAAGCGGATGTGCGCTCGTTGCTTGACTCCGTACGAGGCACCGACCCAGCCGAGATAGATGAACGCGAACCGCGCGGCCTCTTCGCCCCACAGCGACGAGAAGTCGAGCACGAAGCGCCGAATCACCTCACTGACGATCACGAACACGATGAAGCAGTAGAACACCAGCATCAGGTATCGCTCGCCGTTGCGATCGAGGCCGTGCAGGAACGCGCGCATCAGAGATCCTCCGCCGGGGCGGCGCGTGGCCGTCCCGGTCCGTCGGTCGATCGCCGCCGGGCGATCAGGCCTGGTAGTCGTTGACGGTGAACTTGCCCTTGGTGTTGGCCGCCGCCTTGAGCCTGTCGAACGTAGCGAGCGATCCGGCCAGCTCCTTCTTGATGTCGTTCCACTCCGGGCGCTGCTCGCCGGCGGCGTCGACCCAGCGCTTGTGCTCGGCCGCACTCAGCTTGTAAAACGTGACGCCAGCCTTGCTGAGGGCGTCCATGGAGTTCTTCCGTGCGATGGGAATCTGCGCGAAGCTTTCGCCCTGGGTCTTTTCGCTCGCCGCCTCGAACTTCATCTGCAGCTCCTTCGGCAGCGACTGGAACCAGCCGTAGTTGGCGGCGAACATCTGCGCGTCGGACACCGATTCGACCAGCGAAATGGATTCGATGATGTCGATGAAGCCGAAGGTGTAGAGCGCGCCGACCGATGGATCCAGCGCATCGGCGACGCCCTGCTTCAGCGCCGACGGGGTTTCGCCCCACGCGACGACCGTCGGATTGGCTCCCGTCAGGCGGTAGAACTGCTGCAACAGTCGGGAGGCCGGCACGCGCATCTTGATGCCGCGCATGTCGTCGGGCGTCTTGATCGTCTTGTGCAGGCCCTTGCGCGTGGCCACCGTGCGCGGATCGACGGTGAAATAGAACATCGGCTTGTAGCCCTTGATTGTCACCTTGGGCGTGATCTCGTCGTTCCACACCGCCGACGTCACGAGATTGGCGAAGCGCTGGTTCTCACCGCACCAGAACGGAATGTTGATCACATCCACGATCGGCGCGAACGGCGAGAAGTTGGAAAGCGAAACGGACCCGCCCTGCACCGTGCCGGCCTGCACCTTCTGGGCGAGCGCGGGCCCGACGCCTAGCTGTCCGGACGGAAAGAGCTTCACGTAGACCGCGTTCCCGGACAGCGTCTGCAGGTTCTCCTTGAACTGCGTCTGCATGATCGGATAAGTCTTGTAATCCTCGTTTCTGTATTCGGTCGCGAAGAGCATCACGTGCTTCGCGGCCTTCTCCTTTGCCGCCTCGTCGTCCGCGGCATACGCGAGCTCGGCGTCGGACCAGAGATAGCCGCCGGTCAGCGCGAGCGCCGCCGTGGTGAAGCCGTAGCGTCCGACGACTTCGAAAAAGCGCCGGCGTTCCGGCGTCACCTCGTTGCGATCGACCCTGTGGTTGCTCATTGCGATCCTCCTTGCGTTGGTTTGAGTTCATCGACTGCCGGGCCAGGCGCGTACGCCTCCAACCCCAGCACACCCGCCACGAAAAACACCATGCATAGCAGCACCAGCAGAAATTCGCCGACATCGCCGACGTGCCAGACATCGGCGCCGAATTTGACGTGGGCGATCCGCGCCGCCATGTTGGCGACAAACAGCATGAGCAGCAAGCCGGCACCCGCAAACGCGATTCGTGGCATGGCGCGGCCGTTAGCCATGCGAACCTAGGGTTGGAGCCACCGGCAGCTCGGCACACGCCCGCCGCCACGCGCCGCATCGGCGCCGCCGCCGTTCGCCGCGCGCGGTGCACCGATGCGATGCGCGCAGGCGCTTCATGCCTGAAGCTGCGGTCGCAGCAGGATCTTGGCGGCGCCGCTGCGACCGCCATCGAGATCGGCGAACGCATCGGCGCCCTCGGCGAGGGGGCGCTCCTCGACCCAGTCGAGCGGCCCGTAGATTCCCGCCTGCAGCGCCTGCACCGTCGCGCGGAGGTCGGCCATCGAGTAGGTATAAGTGCCGATCAGCGTAATCTCGGCGAGCGTCAGCTTGCGCATGTCGATCTCGCTTGCCCAGTCCATCAGCCCGATATGCACCACGACCCCGCCGGGCCTGACCGCGGCGAGCGCCGCCGCGCGCGTGGACCGTGCTCCCACCGCATCGATGACGAGCTCGACCGCATTGTCACCCGGACCGCGTCCGGTCGCCGGATCGTACACCTGCAGCTCCGCTGAGCGCGACGCCGATTCCCGGCGCAGCGCATTGGTTTCCGCGACCCGCACGTCGCGACAGCCGTAGGCCCGCGCCAGCAGCGCGGTCAGCAATCCGACGGCGCCGGCACCGATGACCAGGACACGGGCCTCCGGCAGCGGCCGGGCCAGCGCGCGCATGGCGAGGTTGAGCGCGTGCATTCCCGTCGCCGCGGGCTCGGTAAGCGCCGCCGTGCGCGCATCCATCGCCGCCGGAATGTCGATCACGCTCGCAACGGGAACCGACAGCCGCTCGGCGAAGCCACCCGGACGCGTCATGCCGATCATCGTCCGCTGCAGGCACAGATTGTCGCGGCCGGTGACGCAGTACTCGCAGCCCCCGCAAATAATGAGGGGATTCACCGTCACGCGCCGGCCCACGCCTTCCCCGGCGACGATGGTCCCCGCCAGCTCGTGGCCGAGGATCAGCGGCGCCACCCGGCGCGGGTCATGGCCGTGATAGGCATGCATGTCCGAGCCGCAGATGCCCACCGCGTCGACCGCGATCACGACTTCGCCGACGCCGGGCACCGGCTCGGGCTCGTCGCGATAGCGCATCGTGTTCGGACCGGTGTACACCAGCGCCTTCATGAGCGTGGTTCCTCGCTGCTCATCCGGCGCTGAATCCGCCGTCCACGAACAGTGTCTGGCCGGTGACGTAGTCCGAGGCCCGGCTCGCGAAAAAGACCGCGGCGCCGCGCAGGTCGGCAAGCACGCCGTTGCGGCCGATCATGGTGCGCTCCGCCATCGCCTGGGCCCGTCGGGGATCGTCGAACACCGGCGCCGTGAGCTCGGTCGGGAAAAAACCCGGCGCGATGGCATTGCAGTTGACGCCGTGTCGCGACCAGGCCTGGGCCAGCGCCCGGGTCAGTTGCATGATGCCGCCCTTCGCGGCGCCGTAGGGCGCCCCATCGGCGAACGCCCGCACCGATTGCAGGGACGCGATGTTCAGTATGCGCCCCCACTTTTGCGTCACCATCGCCGGCGCCAGTTGCTGGGCCAGAAAGAACGGCACCGACAGATTGAGCTCCAGGGTTCGATCCCAGTCCTCGGCGCGAACGGCGTCGATGGGCCGGCGGGGATTGATGCCTGCCGCGTTGACCAGGATGTCGGGCGCGCCCAGCGCGTCGCGCACCCGCGGCCCGAGGCTCGAGAGCTCG
>DAIQRF010000260.1:0-3598 GCA_036786505.1 Casimicrobiaceae bacterium
CCCATGCGCGGAGCGGCCTGGCCGCACGCCTCATCAAGGAGAATGCAATGTTCAGGGTCTACGGGATGGCGGCGTCGGGCAACTGCCACAAGGTGCGCATGGTACTCGAGGCGCTGGAACTTCCCTACGAGTGGACCGAGATCGACACCGTGCACGGCCAGACACGCACATCCGATTTCCTGGCCATGAATTCCAACGGCAAGGCGCCGGTGCTGGAAATCGAGCCCGGCGTCTTCCTGCCGGAATCCAATGCCATTCTTTGCTATCTGGCCGACGACACGCCGCTGCTGCCGGGCGAGCGGCTGCAGCGTGCGCGGGTACTGCAATGGCTGTTTTTCGAGCAATACAGCCACGAGCCCTACATTGCGGTCGCCCGCTCCCTGCGCCGGTTTCATCCGGATCCCGCGTCACAGCGCGCATTGGCGGAAAGCAAAAGCGACGGCGGGTACCGCGCATTGGCAGTGATGGAGGGCCATCTCGCCGGCGAAGCATTCTTTGCTGCCGGACGCTATACCGTTGCCGACATCGCGCTTTACGCCTACACCCACGTCGCCGGAGAAGGCGGGTTCGACCTCGCTCGCTTTCCCGCGGTCACTGCCTGGCTGGCGCGGGTCGAAGCGCAGCCTCGTTACGTGCGCATGCCGGAGTGACCCGCGGTCAAACGGCGTCAGCATTGAATCGTCTGCCGGCAGTACTGAGTCATTTCGCGCACCACCGTCGTCGCGCCTACCGGTGCGTGCGCGCGCCCCTGTCCGTATTCGAGCGCCAGCTTGAAGTCGTACTTGCTGAAGAACCCATCGAACTGCTCCGCACCCACGGTTCCCAGCGCAGCGAGCTCGTCGCGCTCGGCGTCGTAATCGAGAAGAATCGCCGCCAGCGGTTGCGGTGCGGGGCCGCTCAACACGCGCGCGCCCGCGTAGGGATCGTAAACGCTATGATCGGCGCAGCAATGAATCACGTTGCCGTCCGAGGTCGGGGAGCGTTCGGGCTGGTAACGGATGAAGCTCACCTCGCGCGTCGGATAGGCGAGCTTGTGGGCGCAGATCGCCGAATAAGCCACGATCGAACGCTGGCGGCCGACGCCGCCGCTCCATACGTAGGGTGCGCCGTCGGCGCGCAGTAATTTGTCCGCCCCGGCCAGCGGCCGGCCGAGATCGAGCAGGAAGCACGGCGTGCCTGCGAACGGGTACTGGAAGATGTAATTGGTCCTGGCGGCCAATCCGGCAACCTTGAGCGGCTCGCCGAAACGATCGATCAGACGCGAGCGCGAATAAAGTCGCGGCGTGGCGGACGTCCACTCGCCGTTCACGACCCCGACGCCGGACGCACCGGCGATGGCTGCGCATGCGCTCAGGAACTGTCTACGTTGCATCATCGATCCACGAACGTCAATGCAAACTAAGCTGCCGCCAGCCCGCGCAGGTGCGCGATCGCGCTCCGCCCCAGCGCCGGCAGTGCATAGCCGCCTTCGAGCGACGAGACGATGCGTCCTTGCGCGTGACGCGCCGCCACGGCAACGATTTCCGAAGTCACCCAGGCGAAATCCGCGTCGGAGAGATTCAGGTTGGCCAGCGGATCCTCGCGATGGGCATCGAACCCGGCCGAGACGAACAGGATTTCAGGCCGGTGCGCTTCGAGCGCCGGCAGGCAGCGCTCGGTGATCGCGGCCCGGAACGCGTCGCTTCCGCTCCCCGGCGACAAGGGCACGTTGTGCATGTTCGCGCCGAGGGGCTCGACACCCGAGTACGGATACAGCGGATACTGAAACGTGCCGACCATGATGACGTCGGCGTTGCCCGCGAAAATATCTTCGGTGCCGTTACCGTGATGAACGTCGAAGTCGATCACCGCCGCCCGCGTCAGTCCGTGTCTGGCGAGCGCGTGCGCGACACCGACCGCGATGTTGTTGAACAGACAGAAGCCCATCGCCCGTTCGCGTGTCGCGTGATGGCCCGGGGGCCGAACCGCACAGAACGCGGCGCTGCATTCGCCGCTCATGACCAGGTCGGTGCCGAGCACCACCGCGCCGGCCGCATGTCGCGCCGCCTCGAGCGAATCGGGATTGAGGGCGGTGTCAGGGTCGAGATAATGAATGCCCGATTTCGGGCTGGCCGCCTCGACCTCGTCGATGTAATGAGCGGCGTGAACACGCTCGAGCTGACTCCTCGTCGCCGCAGGCGCGTCGTAATGCGCCACCAGTCCGTCGAGCCCGGCGCTGATCAGGTGATCGTGGATGGCATCCAGACGCTGCGGACATTCCGGATGGTACGGGCCCATATCGTGCAAGTGGCACGTGGGATGCGTGATGTACGCGATGGGCACGGTGATGGTGAAATGAGCTTGAAATGACGGCACGAGCGCTGACCAAGCTCTGAACCGAGCATTGCAAGGCCTTGGCCGGCGACGCGGCAAGTGTATCCCGGCAGCCGCAAAGGTGACTAGGAGGCCTCGCTTGTCTATAGTGGCATCTTTCTTGCTGCTTCCATTGCCATGACCGTTCGTCCCGCCGAAACCCTCGCCGTTCCGCTGACCGACCGATTGGCGACCGTGCTGGCCGAGCTCGGCCGCATCGTGGTCGGTAAGTCGACACCGCTCAGACTCGCGCTTGCCTGCATGCTGGCGCGCGGCCATTTGCTGATCGAGGACATTCCCGGCGTTGGCAAGTCGACCTTGGCGCAGGCGCTTGCCGGCACCTTGGGACTGCACTACGCGCGCGTTCAATTCACCAGCGATCTCTTGCCGGCCGATGTGCTCGGCGTGTCGATCTTCGACCCGGATACCCACGAGTTCCGGTTTCATTCCGGCCCCATTTTTCATTCCATCGTGCTGGCCGACGAAATCAATCGCGCACCTCCCAAGACGCAAAGCGCGCTGCTCGAAGCCATGGAGGAGCGCCAGGTTTCGATCGATGGCGTGACGCGGCCGCTGCCCGAGCCCTTTTTTGTCATCGCGACCCAGAATCCAACCGAGCAGATCGGCGCGTATCCGCTGCCCGAGTCGCAGCTCGATCGATTCCTGATGTCGGTCGAGCTGGGTTATCCGGACGCGGCGGCGGAGCGCGAGCTGTTGATTTCGGGTGACCGCCGTGCACGCATCCAGGACCTCGACCCGTGCGCCGATGCGGCGACGCTCATGGCGTGGCAACGCGAAGCAGCCACGGTGCACGTTGCACCTGCGCTGCTCGACTACGTCCAGGCCTTGCTGGCGGCGTCACGCACTTCGAACGCCGCGTCGGGTGGCATGCCGGCGTCCGGAGCGCATCGCGGACTCTCGCCGCGAGCGGGACTGTTGCTGGTTGCCGCGGCTCGCGCCTGGGCGCTGCTCGATGGGCGGCCCATGGTGTTGCCGGAAGATGTGCAGGCGGTATTCCCTGCCGTTGCAGGCCATCGCCTGGCCGGCAGCACGCGCGCCGGCGGACCGCAGGCGCAGGCCTTGTTGCGCGCCGTCGCGCTGCCTTAGAAACCCTGATCGACTTCTGACCTAGTCGGAGGATGCGTTGACCACGCTTGGAATCGCGGGGTTGCAGACGCAGGCCAGTGTGCTGAGTCAGAAGTTCCGAAGATAAAGGAGCGGATGAAAACAGCCGTCAGGCAAGGCG
>DAIQRF010000015.1:0-14748 GCA_036786505.1 Casimicrobiaceae bacterium
ATGCGCGTGCTGCAGGTTCCCGTTTCGCAGAGTCTTGGCAGCGAAGTCGTCGGCACGCAGAGTACGCCTACGGCAATAACGCTTTCGAGCGTTGGCGGCTCTGCGGTTACCATTACCTCCGTGGTCAGCAGCAATCCGACGGAGTTTCCCATCGCAAGCTCGACCTGCAACGGTACGATTGCTGCGGGAGCGAGCTGCGAGGTCAACGTTGCCTTTTTCCCGTCGGCCGTCGGTGATCAGAGCGGCGCCATCACGATCCTGAGCACCGGCGCCGGCAATCCACAGAGCATAACGGTCACGGCTACTGGAACTTCTACCAACGTCACGCCGGCCAACTACGAAGGCCTGTGGTGGAAATCTCCGGCGGGCTCCGAAGCGGGATGGGGCATCAACTTCGCGCATCAGGGTGATGTCATCTTCGCGACTTGGTTCACCTACGACGACTCCGGCAAGGCGTGGTGGCTGTCGATGACCGCGAACAAGAGCAGCGACAAAGTCTACGCCGGCACGTTATTCCAGACCGCTGGACCGCCATTCGATGCGGTGCCCTTCGATCCCACGCAGGTCTCTGCAGTCGCTGTCGGAGTCGGGACGCTCACGTTCGCTGACGCCGACAATGTCAGCTTTGCCTATACGGTGAACGGCGTAATTCAGGCCAGGGCACTTACCCGCCAAGTATTTGGTCCAATGCCGACTTGCACCTTTGGGGCGCAATCCAACTTGGCCCTGGCAACCAACTATCAGGACCTGTGGTGGGCGTCGCCTCCAGGCTCGCAATCAGGTTGGGGAATTAACTTAACTCAAGAAGGGGATACCATTTTCGCGACCTGGTTCACCTATGACCACGACCGTACGCCGCTGTGGCTGACAGTGACCGCGCCAAAGACGGGTCCGGGCATCTACTCAGGTTCGCTGTTTCGCACGACAGGCCCGGCATTCAACGCTATTCCCTTTGATCCCATGAAGGTCGTTGGCACCGTGGTCGGCACCGCGAGCTTCGCTTTTTCCGACGGAAACACGGCAAGCTTTGCCTATACCGTCAACGGAGTCGCACAAACCAAACCCATCACCCGGGAAGTATTTCGCTCCCCCGGCACCGTATGTCAGTAAGCGTTGCACCGACGGACGCAATGGCTTGCAGGATTGACGTGCTGCACAATCGGTTTGCCGCTGTAGCAGCCGCGGGATTGTTGGCGCTTTCGCTGGTCGCGGGAGTTGCGGGCGCGACAGGGGTCGGCGAACCGGCACCGCCGTTTTCACTCACGACCGCGCACGGCGAGACGATAGCGCTCCCAAATCTGCGCGGCCAAGTGGTATACGTCGACTTTTGGGCTTCGTGGTGCGCTCCGTGCCGACGATCGTTCCCCTGGATGAACGAGATGCAGCAGCGTTACGGTGGCCGCGGCCTGACGATTGTCGCCATTAACGTCGATCGGCGCCGTGCCGATGCAGAGCAATTCCTTCAAGCCAACACCGCACGCTTCGCCGTGGTCTACGATGACCAAGGTACAACGCCGCAGGCGTATTCGGTCCAAGGCATGCCAAGTTCCTATCTGATCGACGCGCGCGGGACCGTTATCGGCGTCGAACAAGGCTTCCGCGATGATCGGAAGGGCGCGATCGAGGATCAGATTCGCGCTCTTCTTTCGAGTCACTGATCTGCGGACAGGGCCGCATGAATAAACGCCTGCTGGAAATGTCGCTTGCGCTGACGCTCATCACTCTTACAGGATGCGCTGCGTCGCAGCCGCCAAAACCCTGGGAGAAAGACCGCCTCGCCCGGCCCGAAATGCGGTTTGACGCCGACCCACTGGACGCGAAGCTGACGCAACACACCTACGGCAGCAAAGAGTCAGCGACCGGTGGCAACGGCGTGGGCGGTAGCGGCTGTGGCTGCAACTGAACCGAGTCCCGACGCCGGAGCGTCGAAAAAAAACAGCTCGACCGGGGCTTTACTGGCGGCGGCGTTGGCCCTCCCCGGCATTTTGCCCGCCACCGCGCTCGCGCAGATGGCTCCCGAACAGGGACTGATCGCACTGAAATATCTTGACTACCGCGACTGGCAACCGGGTGCCGATCGCATGCGCGTGCGTACTCCGTCTTTCTACGCGCGCAAGCCCTTGTCGGACTCGCTTGCAGCCGAGGGCTCGATCGTCTACGACAGCGTTTCCGGAGCGTCGCCCCTTTATCACAACACCTTGTCCGGAGCGTCGCGACGCGGAGTGACCGACTATCGAACCGCCGGGGACGCGAAGCTAACGAAATATTTCAACCAAATCGCCGTCGGCGTCGGCGCCGCGGTATCCTCGGAACGCGACTACTTCTCACGCGCGCTGTCGGTCGATGTGCGCGTCTCGAGCGACGATCGAAACCGCACGCTCGCATTTGGAGTGGGAGGTGCGAGCGATCGCATCAACAGCACGAACGGTGTCGCCGAAGGCGAGCAGCGGCACACGCTGGATCTCTTGGCGGGCATCACGCAAGCGCTGTCACCCGATGCGATCGTGCAATCGACCATAACGTATTCGCCCGGGCATGGCTATTACTCGGACCCGTACAAAGCGATCGACGTTCGGCCCGATCACCGTCGGATTTTTGCCTGGCTCACCCGCTATGATCAGCATCTGCCCTGGCTCGACGCGACCGTCAATCTTTCATACCGCTACTTGCATGACTCGTTTGGCAGCAGTTCGCACGCCGTGGAATTTGCCTGGAATCAGCCGCTGCCCGACGGCTGGAGTATGGTGCCGAATCTTCGTTATTACACCCAGAGTGCTGCAGATTTTTATTTCGACCCGCCTTTCGCGCATGGTTTTGTCCCCGGACGGGCCTATTCCGCAGACACGCGCCTGTCGGCATTTGGCGCACTGACATCCGGATTGTCGATCGTGAAACGACTGCCCGATGGCTGGAGCTTCGACGTCAAGCTCGATTTCTACCGCCAGCGATCGAATTGGCATTTCGGAGGCAAAGGCAGCCGGGGGCTCGAGCCTTTCTCGGCACGATGGATCCAGACCGGGGTCAGCAAAACGTTCTAATTTGCTCTAGCACGGGAACAAGGCAGAATGAGGCCGACGATGCCTCTGTTCCGTTTCGGTTTTTCCGCAATGGCTTCGGTAAATGAGCTGCATATCTTCGCCGACGCCGAGACGGACGCACGCCATGGCGCCGACGCCGCCATCGCAGACGTGCTGCGCATCGAAGCGAAATACTCGCGCTATCGCGACGACAGCGTCATTACGCGGATCAATCGCGAAGCCGGATGCGCGAAGGTTCCAATCGACCGGGAGACGGCAGCGCTGCTGCGCTATGCCGACCAATGCTACCGGCTGAGCGGGACTTTGTTCGACATCACGTCCGGCGCATTGCGCCGCGCGTGGGATTTTCGGCGGACGCCACCTCGGCTGCCCACTGACGCCGAACTGGAGGCTGCGGTATCGGCGATCGGGTGGTGTGATGTCGAATGGAACGAGCATTCGATCCGTCTGCCGCGCGCCGGGATGGAAATAGACTTCGGCGGCATCTGCAAGGAATACGCCGCGGATCGGATGGCGACCCTTTGCCTCGAGCACGGCCTCGAGCATGTTCTTGTCAATCTTGGAGGCGACGTTCGTGCCGCCGGTCCGCAACAAGATGGCGCTCCGTGGCACGTCGGAATCAGCCATCCACGGCGGCAAGGCGAAGTCATCGCCACCGTCGAGCTCGTTAGCGGCGCCCTTGCGACCAGCGGCGATTACGAACGTTTTTTCGAGATAGATGATCGTCGGTATTGTCACCTCCTCAATGCGCGTACCGGCTGGCCTGTCCGGTACTGGCAATCGGTAAGCGTCGTTGCCCCGCTTTGCGTGGTCGCGGGAAGTTGCTCGACGATCGCAATGTTGCTCGAAGCAGCCGGCGAAGCATTTCTCGATTCACAGGGTGTACGATATCTCGCGATCACCGAGAATGGAACTTTGACGGGGCCATTTGCTCCTACGAACCAGCGCTGACCCGCGCGCACGGTATATCATTCACTCGGGCCGAATAGCGCAGCAGCACGGCTCTGTCGGACCGCGAAATCGACAGTGTTCGCGAGGTGGCGCAATCCGTCGTGAGACAACCGATCCATGGCACCGGGGATGCGCGCTCGACTGCTGAAACACACTCCACAGAGTTCAATATGGACTTGGCAACAGTGATGACTCAATCGCCGATCGCGCACGGTCTTGTCCAGCGTTCAAAAGACGGCTTGCACGTATGCGGCAGAACTTTGCGACGCTACCGCCGACGGATTCGCCGCACGTAGTGATCTCACCGCGTTTTCCACGCAACGCCGCGGTGCCCTTTATCGTTCAAGGCGCACTGGCACCTCTTGCCCGCTTCGCGCTCGCATCGTTGGTCTTCTTCACCGCGCTGCCTGCGGCCGCCGATGCCGACGAGACGCCGCGCTACCGCGTCGAAATCGACGCGCCTTCGTCGGTCAAAGGGGCGGTGGAACGCAGCCTCGATCTCGTGCGATGGCAAAATTACGCCGGACTGACCCCGGAGCTGCTCGAGCTGCTGATCGCCGACGCCAAGGCCCAGGCCCGCGACGCGGCAGAAGCGCAAGGCTACTTCGCGGCGGTGGCAAGCGGCGTGCTCGATAACTCCACAACGCCGCCGACGGTGCGTATCCGCGTCGAACCCGGTGAGCCGACCCTGGTCGTGGAGGTGTCGGTCGAAGTGACTGGCACGGTGACCGAGGCGCCCGGCGGCGCTGACGCCGTCGCAGCAATGCGAGCCAAGTGGTTGCTGCCGCAAGGTGCCGTCTTCAGGCAATCCGACTGGGTCGCCGCGAAAACAGCCGCCGTGCAAACACTCGCCGCCAGTCGCTATGCCGCGGCCAAGCTCGTCAACAGCGAAGCCGACATCGACCCCGAAACCCACGCCGCGCATCTTCGCGTGACCATCGACAGTGGTCCGCCTTTTCGTTTCGGCGCGATCGAGATATCGGGCCTCAAAAAATATGCCGACACGATCGTCCGCAACCTGGCGACGTTTGCCGCAGGCGACTGGTATAGCACCGAGGCGCTGAACGAATTTGTGCGCCGCCTGAACGCAACCGGTTACTTCGCCAGCGCTCAGGCCACGCTCGCGCCGGAGCCGGCACACGCCGACAGCGCCCCGGTCAAGGTCACGGTGATTGAAGCGCCGGCAAAGAAATTCAGCGGCGGTGTCGGCTTCGCAACCGATGTGCTCTATCTGGCACAACTGAGTTTCGACAACGTCAACCTCGACGGCCGCGGCCTGCAGTTTCGAAGCGATTTGCGGATCGACTCGAAACAACAGGACGCCACCGTGAAGTTCACGTTGGCGCCGCGGACGCCGGCGTACACCGATTCGTTCATCGCCAAGCTCGATCACACCGATATCTCGGGGCTCACCACCAAGGATATCGCCTTCGGATGGACGCGACAAACCGCCGATGCTCGCGACCAGACCACCTACTCGACGTTCTACTACGCCTCGCAACAGCATCCGCCCAACGTCGTCCTGGAGCATTCGCACGCGTTGTACGCCCAAGTAGGACGCGCGTGGCGCCGCGTCGACGATCTGCTGGCGCCGACGCAGGGGTATGCCTTCAGCGCGCAACTGGGTGGCGGCCCGCCGGCCGTATCCACGCGCGGCTTCGGACGCGGCATCGCGCAGCTCGCGGGATGGATCCCTCTCGACATCAAGACCCAGCTCGCGCTTCGCGCGGAAGCCGGGGCCGTTGCCGCATCGACGTCGGACGGGATCCCGGCGCCGCTATTGTTCCGCACCGGAGGCGACACGACGGTGCGCGGTTATGCCTTTCAGAGCCTCGGCCCGCGCGTCGGCGATGCCACTGTCGGAGGGCGCTATTACGCCCTTGCGAGCGCTGAAGTCGTACGCTGGATCGGCGCGTCGTGGGGGATCGCGGCCTTCGTCGACGCCGGCAATGCGGCGGATCGCGTACGCGATCTCAAGCCCGTGTACGGCTATGGCGTGGGTGGCAGGTTAAGAACCCCGATCGGCCCCTTTCGTCTCGACCTGGCCTACGGCGAGGCGACAAAAAGCATCCGCGTGCATTTGTCGGTAGGACTCTCGTTCTGATGGCTGCGCGCCGCGGCATGGTCGTGTTCATTGCCGGACTGGCAGCGCTCGCGCTCTTGACCGGCTTGCTGATCGGCGGCGCGGCATGGTTCCTGTCGAGCGAATCCGGACTGCGATGGGTCGTCGAGCGGGCGGGCTCGCACACCGGAGGAAAGTTGAAGCTCGAGGGAGCCGCCGGTTCGCTTGCCGGCACGACACGCATTGCGCGGCTGACCTACACCGACAAGAATCTCGGTTTCATTGCCGAAAACGTTGAATTCACGTGGTCGCCGCGCGCGCTTTTTTCGCGCAGCGTGGTTATCGATTCCTTGAGCGCCTCCGCGGTCACGCTGGAAATCAAGCCGGGTGGTGACGTCAACGCGCCGCCCGTTTCCCTGGCCCTGCCATGGTCGATCGACGTGCAGCGCGCGTCGATCGAACGACTGTACGTGGCGAGTGGCAGCAATCGCTGGCGCTTTGCGCGCCTGGCTTTTCGCTATGCAGGCGGCGACAAGCGTCACGCATTGGATGAACTCGCGTTCCACAGCGAATGGGGAGACTTGAGCGGTAACCTCACGATCGACGCAGCCCCTCCCTTTGTCACGACCGGGAGCATGAGCTTCCTGGCGTCCGAAGCGCTCAAGCGCGCCAAGGCGAAACTCGCGATCGCCGGCGACCTGACAACGCTGGTCTTCTCGGGAGACGTGTCCGCCGTCGGCGCACACGCCGCCGGCACGGCACGCATTTCGCCCTTCGACGAGCGCTGGTTGCGAGGGTTCGCGGTGTCGGCCACCGACATTGACCTCGCGCTATTCGATTCGAGAATTCCCAGGACAGCCCTCTCGATGACAACCGAGGGCGCAAGCAGCGAACGCGGAAAGGTCCGGGGCAAGTTGGCGGCCCGCAACACCGAGCCCGGACCGGTAGACAACAAACGATTGCCGATCCTGGCGCTGTCTTCATCGCTCGAATTTGCCGCGGGCACGGCGACCCTGGAAGCGCTTGAGGCTTCGCTCGGAAGCACCGGCCGCGTCGCCGGAAGCGTGCGCGTGGGCGGCGACCAAGCGCGCTGGAATCTGACCGTTCGCGAGCTCGATCTCAAGAGCATCGCTTCCAGCCTCAACGCAACGCGACTTGCCGGCGCCATCAAAGGGCGACTCCGTCTCGACACCGAATCGCCCGACGGCGTGGTCGTGGGCGAGCTCAAGCAGGCAGCGCTCGCGCTTGCGTTCGACGCTGCGGTTCATCGCGGGACCATCGACGTTCGCCGGTTTCGCGCCGAAGCTCATGGCGGCAGCCTGGAGGGCTCGGCAACGCTGGCAACGAGCGGCACTCAGGCGTTTAGCGCGAGCGCGAGAGCAACCACGCTCGACCCCGCCGCATTCGGCACTTTTCCGCCAGCATCGATTTCCGGGACGATCGACGCTCGTGGCGAGCTCAAGCCAAGCTGGTCGGCGGCGCTGACGCTCAAGATCGCCGACGGCAGCCGTCTGCGCGGGCTTCCGCTTACCGGCGCAGGAGCGCTGACCGTGGAAAGCGAGCGTGTCCACGATGCGGACGTCGATATTGCCGCCGGAGGCAACCGGCTGAAACTCGCCGGCAGCTTCGGGCGGACCGCGGATTCGCTGGCGTTTACGCTTGATGCGCGCAACCTCGCCGCGATCGACTCGCGACTCGGCGGCCGACTGCGCGCGTCGGGACACCTCGCCGGCGCATGGGCGCGGCCTGCTGTCCAGTTTTCCGCGAGCGGTGAGTCGCTGCGCTTCGGCACGCGCTTCAGCGCCGCCACCTTGAGCGCGGACGCCGATATAGGGCCCGCGGCAACCCGCGCTTCGGTCGACCGCCCACTCAAGCTGCGAGTGGCGGTCAGTAACGCGCACGCGAATACGCTGCTCGTGCGCAACGCATCGGCCGACGTCGCGGGCACGGTCGGCAGACATGATGCGACGGTGACACTCGCCGCTGGCGCCGCCGGCGACGCAACCCGTGCCGGCGCCGCGGTCGACATCAGTGCGCGGCTGTCCGGAGGCTGGTCCGGAGACGCGGCGAGCGGAAGCTGGTCGGGAAACATCGTCGCTCTAGACAGCCGTGGCACGTATCGACTCTCGCTGGCCCAACCGGCGACGCTCCAGGCGGGCATCGCCCGGGTGCATCTCGCCGGCGCACTTGGCAACCTCGAAGGCGGCAAATTCGCGATCGAAGAGCTCAAGTGGGACGAAGGCCGATGGTCGAGCCGCGGCGATTTCAGCCGCCTGCCCGCAGCACCTTTACTTGCGTTCTCGGCCGCCGATGCAAGGGTCGCGTCGACACTGACTCTTTCCGGTCGCTGGGCCTTCGCCGCCACACCGCGCGTGACGGGCACCTTGTCGGTGTCGCGCGACGACGGCGATCTGGCGCCGATCGACGCTCCCGAGCTCGCCCTCGGGCTCACGCGGCTCGACCTCGTCGCGGTTAGCACCGACGATCGAGTGCACGCAACGCTCACCGCTCGCTCGCGGCTGGGAGACGCGGATCTGGCCGCGGACCTTGACGCCTCGCCGCAGAGCGCGGGCCGCTTCGACAGCAGCGCGCCTCTGTCGCTCAAGGCACACATCGACAGCGCGTCGCTGCGCGCGCTGCAGACGCTCACGCGCACCAGCGCGGTGGTCGACGGCAGGCTGAAGCTCGACGTCACCGGACACGGAACGCTGGCACACGTTCAGCTCTCGGGCGCCGTCGACGGCGATGCGCTCAAGATCGAGGCTCCGCAATACGGCGTCTACCTTAAAGACGGCCGCCTTCGGGCACGTTTGAGCAATGACGAAGTGACCGTCAGCGAACTGTCGTTTACCGCCGGCGAGGGCAAATTCCTGGCCAGCGGGACGATGCCTGCCGTGGTCGGCTCGAACGCCGCCGCCGGAGCCATCACCTGGAGCGCCGAAAAGTTCGCGCTCTTCAATCGCCCCGATACAGAGCTCACCTTGTCGGGCGCGGGCACGCTCGCGCTCAAGAACAAGACCGTCACGCTGGCCGGCGCGATCAAGGCCGAGCGAGGGTATTTCGAGCTTCCGCCGACCCGGCCGGATACGCTGGGCGACGACGTCGTGATCCGCGGGCGCGAGCGAAAGAGGACGGATGCCGCCACGCAGCGGGTCCCGTTCGCGGTCGATGTCGAGCTCGACTTCGGCGAGCACCTGACGTTTGTCGGCCAGGGATTCAACAGCGGGCTCGCCGGCAAGCTCCACGTCAAGACGACGGCAAACCGTGAGCTCGTCGCCGACGGCACGATCAACGCGGTGCGCGGGACCTATACCGCGTTCGGGCAGCGTCTGGCAATCGAACGCGGCAAGCTGTATTTCGACGGCCCGCTCGACAATCCCGGCCTCGACGTTCTCGCGCTGCGCAAGAACCAGGCAGTCGAGGCCGGAGTCGAAGTCACCGGCACCGTGCAAGTGCCGCTGGTGCGGCTGACCTCGAACCCTCCCGTGCCGGATAACGAAAAGCTTGCCTGGCTGGTCCTCGGGCACGGCCTGGACAGCACCACCGGCGCCGATTCCGTTGCGCTGCAAGCAGCGCTGGCGGCGCTTGCCGGTTCAGGAGGCGAGCAGATGGGACAGCGTGTCGCGCGGAGCTTCGGCGTCGACGATATCAGCTTTCGCAGTGCGGCGACGGCACGCCCCGGCACCACCGCGGCTCAAGTCGTCGCCGTCAGCAAACGGTTGACCGACAACCTGTCTCTGATCTACGAGCAGGGCCTGTCTGTCGCCAACAAATCGCTGCGGATCGAGTACGTGCTGTCGCGAACGGTGACGCTGCGCGCGGAAGCGGGATTGGTCAACGGTTTCGGCATCTATTACACGCGTTCGTACGATTGAATGAATACTGCGAAGCGAGGGCGCTCTTGTCGCAAATACGAAGACCTGGCGACGCCGGCGACCCGCGTCGAGGGTCGGCCAGACGAACCACATCGCGACCGATCCCGCCTTGGCGCACGGGTTGGTGGGCAAGCGGTTTTTTCCCGCCACGCTGGTGACCGAGGATCCCTTCCTCGCCGACGAGCTGTCCCCTACCTGCAGGCCTATGTCGAGGACACCGGCCTGCGCGTATCCTTCAATGGGATGGAAGCGGTCATTCCAAGCAACAGTCGCAGCGGCAGTGATGTGGGGTGGATCGCGCAGCTGCATTTCTACCTTGACGATCTGTTTCCCAAGACGATTGGCCGCCCGATTTTTCGGAATTGAAATGAAGCGAGCGCTGTTGATACTCCTGGGTGTCGCATCGGCGCCGGCGCTCGTCTCACTCGCCTGCGCCCATGCTGTCCTGGACCACGCGGCACCAGCGGTCGGCAGCAGCGTCCACGGACCGCCGGCGCAGATCAAGCTGTGGTTCACGCAGGAGCTCGAGCCCGCATTCAGCACGGTTCGCGTCCTGGATCGCAGCGGCGGGCGGGTCGACATGGGCGATGCGCGGGTCGACCGCGCTGACGCCACGCTACTGCAGGTGCCGTTGCCGCGGCTCGCGCCGGGCACGTATCGCGTGGCGTGGCGCGTGCTCTCGGTGGATACGCACGTCATCGAGGGTGATTTTACGTTCGATGTCGTGCCGTAAGCGCGTGCGAGCGCGCGGGTCACACCAGCAGCAATGAACGCGATTTTCATTGCGGTACGGGCAGTGCATTTCGCCTCCGCGATGCTGCTGTTTGGCGAACTCATGTTCGTGGTCGTCGTGGCAAGCCCCGCTTGCCGCGATGCGGGCCGCTCGGCTCTTGGCCAAGGCGAAGACGCCTATCGTCGGCTCCTGCTAGTCGCGTCCTGGAGCCTCGCGGCGAGCGTCGCGTCGGGCGCCGCGTGGCTCGCCGTCGAGGCCACCGTCATGAGCGGCATGCCGCTCGAGCAGGCGTTAAATTTCGATACGCTCGCTCTCGTTCTGGGAAAGACGGTCTTCGGCCGCATCTGGCTCTTGCGCTGCGCCCTGGTGATCGCCCTCTACATGCTATCGCTGGCGATCTGGCGGTCGGCGAATGACAAGCGCCGGTTGCGCTTCGCGACGAGCGCGGTGGTAGTTGCTGCCGCGTACCTCGCGACACTTGCCTGGGCCGGGCATGCCGCCGGCGCATCGGCAGCGGAGCGCTACGTCCATATGGCCTCCGATGTCGTGCATCTGCTCGCCGCCGGCGCGTGGCTCGGCGCGCTGCCGGGACTCGTGTTCTTGCTGGGCAGTGCGTTGCGGGCACCGGGCGCCGAATCGCTCGACGCTGCGACGCGGGTGGTACGGCGCTTTTCGACCATGAGTCTAGCAAGCGTTAGCGCGCTCGTGTTGAGCGGGCTCGCAAACACTTGGTACCTGGTCGGCGATGTGCCGGCGCTGGTCGGCACCGATTACGGCCGGCTGCTGCTTGCGAAGCTGGCGCTGTTTGCGGCGATGGCGACGCTTGCCGCGGTGAATCACTGGCATTTGACGCCTCGGCTGGGCCCGTTCGATCAGCACCCGTTGCGCTTGCTGTGGCGCAATGCGGTGCTGGAGACGGTGGCGGGGATCGCCGTGGTGACGATCGTCGGCGCCCTCGGCATTACGCTTCCCGCGGCGCACCAGGCGCCGATCTGGCCGTTCGATTACACGTTTAGCTGGCAGCCTGCGCAGCAATCGATCAGCGTTCGCCTGGCAATAGCGGTCGGCGGTATCGTTGGCTTTGTCGCCGCCGGCGTCGCGTTCGGAGGCGCCCGCCGTCGACAACCACGCCTATGGATCGCCGGGCTCGCGGGTATGGTGGCGGCGGCCGCAACGTGCGGTTGGCTGCTCGCGGTACCCGCCTATCCGACCACGTATGTCGTGTCGCCGGTGCGCTACACCACCCACTCGATCGTTCGCGGGGCCGATCGCTACGCCCGAAGCTGCGCTGCCTGCCATGGTCGCGATGGTCCTGGCGACGGCCCTGCCGCGTCTTCGCTGTCGAGCAAGCCGGCAAACCTGGTCGAACGCGCTGCGCGCCACCGCGCAGGGGAAGTCTACTGGTCGATTGCACACGGCATCCCGGGAACGCCGATGCCAGGGTTCGCATCGCAAATGAGCGATGCGGAAATCTGGGATCTGATCCAATTCCTGCGCGCCCGGTCGGAGGCGGAGGATGCAACGGCTCTGATCCGCCGCGTGGAACCGTGGCGTCCCATTGTCGCGCCAGATTTCACATTCCAAGTTGCTGCACGGACGCAGGAGTCTTTGCAACAACTGCGCGGGCGCTACATCGCGCTTGTTGTGTTTTATACGCTGCCGCAATCATTGCCGCGCTTGCGCGCGCTCGCAGCGGAAAGAAGTGCGCTCGAACAGGCTGGCGCGCGCGTCATCGCCGTGCCGATGAGCGCCTCGTCGACTTCGGCGGCTTCGGATACCTTGAATCTCGACCAATCGATGTTCGTAATGACAAGCCCGGACGTGGCCGCGGCGTACACGATGTTCGCGCGCCGGAAGGACACAGCACGCGGCGACGTCGCGCCCGCGCACATTGAGTTGCTGATCGATCGCCAGGGCTACCTGCGCGCACGCTGGATCGGCGTCCCGGATGCGGCGACGGACCGGACGACCTGGATGCTCGCCCAGATCGAGCTGCTGAACCACGAACCCCCCGGTGCGCAGTCCGCTGACGGACACGCGCACTGATCCGGCAAAGCGCAGCGGCTTGCAAAGCCGTGGACGCTGGCGCGAATCCGTCCCCCACCTCCACCAAAGCACTCACTATGCGTAAGCTACCCCCGTAAGCTTCCCCGTTCGGTAGACAGCATGAACCGGCAACCTTCCGCGCCCTGCCCTTGCCTGATCAGGATCATCGGGTGCAGGATTCCAATAACGTGACTTGTCCGTGCCCGATGCGCTGCACAAACGCGTCCACGACGCCGTACAACGCTCGACGTGGGCGTCGGTGACCGTCACGCGGAATCTTCAGGCATGCCCCGGCCCGCGCGGTGCCGGCGAGGCGGATAGATTCACCTATCCCTTCGCGGCGGATAGATTTTCCTATCCCTTCCCTCTCTTCACTGGCGGGCCTAAATCCAAGTCAAGTATAGTGGCCAAAGTAAATTAAACCGGGGGGCGTATGTTATGAAAATGCTAAGGCATTATTTTATCAGCAACAGCCTAGACGACCTGGAAGTCTTTGAAGAGCAACTGGAGGCGGCCGGCGTTTCCACACCGCAAATCCACGTACTCAGCCGGAACGACGCGGAGGTGCACCAGCATCATCATCTCCACGAGGTCGAGTCATTTACGAAGAACGATATTGTCCACTCAACAACACAAGGCGCCGTGGTCGGGCTTTGCGCTTTCGTGCTTGTTCTTGTCATCGCATATTTTGCCGGCTGGACGAAAACCGCTGCCGGCTGGATGCCTTTTATTTTCCTCGCTGTCGTGATGCTCGGCTTTTGCACGTGGGAGGGTGGATTGCGTGGAATCCAAATACCCAACCACAACTTTGCCCGTTTCGAACAAGCCTTAAGCGACGGCAAGCATATCTTTTTTGTGGATCTCAAGCCCCACCAGGAAGCGGTATTGGAGAAGGTGCTAAAATCTCACCCGCAAGTGGAGCTCGCAGGAACGGGATCATCCACCCGGCACTGGCTTATCGCTTTGCAGCAAAAGGCGGGGATGATTCGCCATTCGTGAACCAGGATAATCTTTCCACGTTTATGGATGCTTTCAGCGCATTCCGTACGCCCGACTTCAAATTTTCCGGTTAATCTTTTCGCGGCTTCGAGGCTCATTGATACCCAACCATCACCCACTCATTTGCGCGAAGAGCCAGATTAATCAATCAAGTTGCACCCGCCAATCGTTCGACCTCCCGGGCCACGGGCGGCCAGGCAACGACGCTGGTGTCGATCAAACACTTGCAGCGCTCGCCAGTCTCCGAACCACGCTCACCCGGTCGCAGTCACGCCACCGCAGATCCAGGTTGCTCGCAGCCGAGCCGGCCCATGCTGCAGATCAGGATTTCTTCTGCCAGATGATGCAATAACCCTGTGGACTTATGGTTCCTTCAACGATCTTGCAACTGTTGTTGGGAACGAATTGCGCGCAGTTGCTGCACTGCTTGTCTCCGTTGGGCTTGTCCTGATACTTCGTCGATTCTTTCGAAACTTTCTGTTGCGCGAGCGCGTCCTTGCCTGGAATCATGCTTGCCGACAAAGAAACACCGGCCAACAGCACAGCCCCCTTCAGTAGGCAACGGCGCGATAGTTTGGGATTGTCATCCATGTGGAATCTCCTTCGGTACGTCCTACCGATGCTGCACCGGCGCCGCGGATCCCGCCCCGAAGAATGTGCCTCGCGTAAAGAACGTGTAGTCCGCTTCAAACGCTCCGATACCCAGAAGTACCAGCAATAAAAGCGGCGGGACCAGGATGGCATAGACCATGGCCAGCCGCTCCCAGAGCATGTGCATGAAGACGGAAACGATCAGCCCTGCCTTCAACAGCATGAACACGATGATGAGCGACCACCTGAGGTAACCCTGAAAGTGGAAGTAGTCGACAAGATAAGACGCGGTACTGAGAACGAACAGCAATCCCCAGATCTTGAAATAGATGCCGAGCGGATGTTGTTGCCCTTCTACGTGATGTTGCCCCCCCGCTGCGGAGTGTTGTTGCCCCGCGGCGGGATGTTGTTGCCCCTCTGCGTGTGCCATGGTTTTTCTTACCAAAGATAGAA
>DAIQRF010000016.1:0-5865 GCA_036786505.1 Casimicrobiaceae bacterium
AAGGAGGTGTCATGCTCGACGCCGCCGAGTCAGCGCAGCTTTCGGACGCGATGTTCGTGCAGGGCAGGCTCTCTGCGCGATTCACGGCGCAATCGGCGGCGGTGCTTGCCGAACGCGCAGGGCTTGCGCGAGCGGCGCTTGCGCGCGCGGCTTTTTTGATGGTTGAAGAAACCGGCGTCGGCGCCGCTCATCCTTTCTCGGGCGAAAAGCTTTCGCCGGTGCTGGCCGTTTACCGGGCAGGCGATTTCTCGCACGCAGCGGCGCTTGCTGCCCGCATCCTGCGCTACCAGGGAGCGGGCCACTCGGTCGGGCTGCACAGCAAGGACGACGCTCGCGCGCTAGCGCTCGGCCTCGAGTTGCCGGTATGCCGGGTGATCGTCAACCAGGCGCATTGCTTCGCCACCGGCGGCAGCTTCGACAATAGCCTGCCGTTCTCGCTGTCGATGGGATGCGGGAGCTGGGGCGGCAACAGCATTTCCGACAACCTCAACTACCGCCACTTTCTCAACATCACCCGCGTGGTGCGTCCTCTTCGCGTTCCCCGGCAAGCGCCGACCGAGGCAGAGCTGTTTGGAGCCTACCGGCGGAAGTTCGGCGCTTAAGGCGTCGTCACTAAGGCGCCGTCATGCCCGTCATGCGCACCTTGCGCGACGTGATCGACCATCACGCCGAGGTGCGGTCTGACGCTCCGTTTCTATTCGCACCCGAGCCCGGCGGTGTCATCACCTATGGCGAGCTCCGCGAGTCGGGCCGCGCGCTCGCCGGATTGCTCGCCGCCGCCGGCGTCGCTCCCGGCGAAGTGGTGTCGTTCATGCTGCCCAACGGCGCCGCCGCCGCGACGCTGCTGCTCGGCACCATGGTTGCGGGGTATGTCGTTTCGCCGTTGAATCTTCTCGCTCAGGATGCGCACCTCGAATACACCCTTGCCCATTCCGATACGCGCTTCGTCTTTGCCGCGCCCGAGTTCGTCGACCGGATAAGACGTCTGCTGGGCAAGACCGGGCGCAAAGTCACGGTGCGTGCCACCGATCCCGACGCGCTGCAACTCGACGCTGGGCTCGCCGGACCATCGATAGCCGTCGATTCGCGTACGCCGGCGTTGCTGATGTACACCTCGGGCACCACCGGCTTGCCCAAGGGCGCGCTCTTGTCGCACGGCAATCTGGTGCACGCCGCCGAAGCCGTGGTCGACGCGCTTGCGCTCACTGCGGCGGACAGGGTGCTGTCGTCGCTGCCCTTGTATCACGTCAACGGGCAGTGCATCGCGACCGTCAGTCCCGTTTTCGCCGGAGGAAGCATCGTGCTGCCGCACCGTTTCAGCGTGTCGCAGTGGTGGCCGCTGGTCGAGCGCTATCGCCCGACGTGGCTCAACATGGTGCCGACCATCATTTCGTATTTGCTCAACGGACCGGATCTCACCCCCGCGCAGATCGAAGCCTGCCGCGGCATTCGCTTTGGGCGCTCGGCGTCGTCGCCTTTGCCACCGGAGCAGCACAAGGCGTTCGAGCGGCGCTTCGGTGTTTCGGTGATCGAGGCGATGGGACTGACCGAATGCGCGTCGGTCGCGTTTGCCAACCCGCTCGATCCGGCGCGTCGCAAATACGGCACTCCGGGATTGCCGCTCCGCCTGGAGGCGCGTGTCGTCGCGCCGGATGGGTGCGTGTGCGAGCGAGGCGCGTCGGGCGAGATCCAGTTGCGCGGCGCCAATGTCATGCTGGGCTACTACAAGGCACCGGAGCTCACCGCGGCAACATTGAGTGCGGAGGGCTGGCTCGCCACCGGCGACCTCGGTTACTGCGATGACGAAGGCTTCTATTTCATTACCGGCAGGCTCAAGGAGCTGATCATCAAAGGCGGCGAGAACATCGCGCCGCGCGAAATCGACGAGGCCTTGCTGAAGCATCCCGCGGTGCTGGAAGCTGCGGCGGTGGGTATCCCGGATGCGCACTACGGGCAGGAGATCCTGGCCTGCGTCGTGCTTAAAGCGGGCATGCAAATTTCGGAAGAAGCGTTGCGGGTCCACTGTATCCGCGAGCTCGGCCGTTATAAGACGCCCAAGATCCTGCGCCTGGTCGACGATCTGCCCAAAGGCGCTTCGGGCAAAGTGCAGCGTCTGAAGTTGCTGGACGTGAGGTGATCTCTGTGTGTGCCAGGGACCCGGCACAAGCGCCGCCCGCCTCGGGCTCGCATGAGGCACCCGGAGAACGCAAGCCCGCCATGGCGCGCGCGTCGTTCAAGGGAACGTGCAAGAATGGTTCAGGATAGAATCGTGAGGGATGAAGTAGCCGTTCACGCGGCTGACGCGCCACGCTGATACACGGCTCGTTAGAATGCCGGCCGCGGCGGTAAAAACAGACGTCGCAACTTGATCGGTGGTAGAGGCTGATGTCACCTCGGGGAGGTGGAATGCCGTACGGTTTACGCGGGGCGCTCTGCAGCGCGGGCGTTGCGCTGCTTCTGGTTGCGACCGGGCAGGGTGCCTTCGCCGCCTTGCCGCCGGGCGTGGCCGCGGAGGTCGTGGACCTTCAGGGTAGCGGTGAGCGCAAGCCCACACAGGACGCGTCGTGGGTGCCGGCGCGCGCACGAGACGATCTGTCCGCAGGGGCCTTCGTGCGTACGGGTCCCGCGAGCAAGATGGCGCTTGTCTTTGCCGACGAGACCCAGGTCCGCCTCAACCAGAATTCGTTGCTGCAGGTAAAAAGCGTTGCCGGTAGCGCAGGCGCAACGACGACGCTGCGCCTGGAGCTCGGACGCGCATGGTCGCAGGCGAAGCGCGTTCCGGACGGACTTCAGCTGGAGTCGCCGTCCGCCACGGCCGCGATCCGCGGCACCTCGTGGGAACTCGAAGTCGACGCGGCCGGCACAAGCACCTTGGCCGTGCTGACGGGTTCGGTCGATTTCTTCAATGCGCTCGGAAGCGTCACGATAGCCGCCAACGAGGCGGCAGTGGCAGTCGTGGGCCAAGCGCCGGTGCGGATCGTGCTGAGCAATCCGCAGGACCGCGTGCAGTGGGTGAACGCGCTCAAATTCGATGCCCGGCACTTTGCGCCTTGGGCATCGCGGTCCCCGACGCTGACCGCCGCGCTGGCCGCGGTCGAGCGCAACGATGTCGCCGCCGCGAGATCGCTGCTCGATGCAGAGCGTACCCGCCGCACCAATGACCTAGCCGTCTATTCGGCGCTGGGCGAAATAGAGCTCGTCTCGGGCAACTTCGATCGCGCCATCACCGTCTTGAGGGAAGGGCTGATCGTCGCTCCACGCGATCCCGAATTGCTGTCCCAGCTGGTGCGCGCGCAGCTCTTGAGTGATCGTGTCGCCGAGGCGGAACAGACCCTCGCAATGCCGCGTGACGCGGATACTGGCGACATTCTCGTCGCCGCGGGAGAAACCGCGAGACGCCAGGGCCGCGCGCTGGATGCGCTCACGAACTTCGCTCGCGCAACGGGCGTCGACGCCGGCAACGATCGCGCCTGGTATTCGCTGGGCGCAGCACAGAACGAGCTCGAACGCACCATCCCGGCACGTCGCAATTTGCTGCAGGCGCTCAAGCTCAACGCCACCGGCGCCGGCTACGAAGGCGAGCTCGGGACGCTGGAAACGTTCGTCAATCGCTTCGCCGCCGCGGAGCAAGCGTTCGAGCGAGCTTTGCAAGCCAATCCGGCCGATTACGTCGCGCTCACTGGTATGGGCCTGTTGCGGCTCAAGCAGGGTCGTCCGCAGGCGGCGCTGGACGCGCTCTTGCGTTCAGGCGTGATGGAGCCGAGGTACGCGCGTGCAAAGGTGTACACCGCGATCGCCTACTACCAGACAGGACGCCATTCCGACGCGATCGCGACTTTGCAGCAGGCTGCCGAGCTCGATGATAAGGACCCGCTCCCTTACCTGCTGTTGTCTCAGATCTATACCGATCTCTTCCGCGCCGGCGACGCCGTGCAGGCCTCACGCGAGGCGTTGCGGCGTCTTCCCAACCTTAAATCGCTCAACCAGGTCGCAAACGATCAGCAGGGCAAGGCCAACCTGGGCTTCGCGCTGGCGTTTTTTGGCCTCGAGGAATGGGCGCTCGAGATCGCGCAACAATCGTATTACCCCTATTCCGGCGCGAGCCATCTGTTCCTTGCCGACCGCTACCAGGGCCAGTTCAACAAGAACTCGGAACTCTTCCAGGGATTCCTCACCGACCCGATCGCCTTTGGAGGCAGCAACCGCTTCTCCACACTGGTACCGACCGCGGGCGCCTACGCGACGTTGGGCAACACGTACGTGCGAAGCAGCGAAGACCGGTTGTGGAATCCGTACGCGCGCTTGAACGGGGTCGTGGACTGGTTCACGCGGGGCGCGTATTTCATCGACGCCGAG
Organism: Casimicrobiaceae bacterium; assembly: GCA_036786505.1. Taxonomy (GTDB): domain Bacteria; phylum Pseudomonadota; class Gammaproteobacteria; order Burkholderiales; family Casimicrobiaceae; genus PALSA-1003. The sequence continues at coordinate 4,357 of DAIQRF010000016.1, forward strand.
AGCGGCTCAGGCACGACGAGAACCAGCGATTTCGATCCCAACGGCAGGCAGATCGCGGTTAAGGGCGACCTACGCATCGAACTCTACGCGTTGGGCGCGGGCAGCCTCGTCACCGAGCAACTGGGCCTATTCGGCTACACCACCAAGATTCGCGAGACAGCGATCCTCCGCAACCTGACCCGCACCGAAGGCGACCTGAACAAGGAGCGCGCTGACCTCGGAGCGAGCTTCCGCTTTTCGCCGACGTCGATGACGTGGCTCAAATTCGGGCGCACCAACGAGCGCCGCTCATTCGACCGCTATTTCGTACCCAGTGAGGATGCTACTGCCGCCAACGGCGCGTCATCGAGCTTCAGCGGGCGTCCCGAGGATTACCAGGCGCGGCACACCGTGGACCTGACGCCGACCGATCATCTTGTATTCGGCGCGGAAACGGCGCGCGACTTGCGGACGGCCGCATTCTTCCAGGGCCGCGTAACCATAACCCCGAGCGGCGATCTCAGCATCGGCTTTCTCGACGACCGCGAGGTGAAACTGCGATCCCGGCAGGGCTACATCTCGTACACCAGAGACGTCTTGCCGGCGCTCTCGGTGCAGGGCGATCTGTTCTGGCAGCAATTCAGACAGAACATCGACGACTTCGCGACGTCGCTGATCACTTTCGGCGACACCAGAATACCGCTCACCCAGCGAACGCTCGCGAGCGTCACCGACACCCGATGGAATCCGCGTGTGGGCGTCGTATTCAAGCCGGGAAATGTCGTCGTGCGCGCGGCCTGGCAGCAATGGATACAGCCGGCCTCCGTCAGCACGCTCGCACCGGTTGCGACCGCCGGCATCGAGCTCGATGATCGCCTCGTCTCCGCCGGAGGCAACGCCAAGCGTGGCGTGCTGCAGGTGCATTTCGCGCCCAACGACCTGACCGCGGTGGGCGGATTCATCGACTACGAGAAGGTGCGAAACCTCGGCCAGTCCGGATTTCGCATCCCCACGCCGCAGATCGAGTTCGTCGACCTGCTGCGCAACGCGCAGACTTCGAACGTGACGGCCATCGACCTCGCCGAGGGCACCGCCGATTTCGATGCGGGACGCACCACGTCCGCCGGCATCACGTTCAACCGGATCCTCACCCCGACGCTGTCGATTGCCGCGAAATACGTGCGCGCGCGAAACGAAGCCGACATCTACTACAAGGACGACGCGGGCAACCTCGCCGTGGCGGCCGGGATCGCGAAGATACCGTTCGTGCCGCGCGATTTCTTTTCTGCCGGCATGACCTGGGTGACCCCGCAGCACATCTACTTCAGCGCACGGGCGGTGTACCGCTCGCGGCGCTTCGTTGACCGCGACAACACCGAAGCTGGCGCGCTGAGTGCGGATTGGAATGGCCAGATGGTCGCGTTCTGGGAAACGCCCGACAAGCGCTGGATCTTCGGTGCCGCGGCGCTGAACCTCGGTAGCAAGGGCGCTCCGGAACGTTACATCGCCGATGTCCGCTTCCGTTTCTAG
>DAIQRF010000016.1:5965-14524 GCA_036786505.1 Casimicrobiaceae bacterium
CTAGCCGCCTGCTGCAATCGAGCGGTCGCCAGCGCATCATCGAGGTGGTCGTCGCGGTCCTTGCGCTGGCGGCGCTTGGGTTGCTGAGCTTCACGCCGCAATGGCGGCAACTCGAGTTCAAGACCTTCGACGCCTATACCGCACTCGCGGCGCGCGGTCCCGCCGACACGCCGCTGGTCATCGTCGCCATCGACGAGCCCTCGTTCCGCGAGCTGGGTCTTCACTGGCCGTTTCCGCGGCGCACCCACGCCGATCTGATCGAGCGCGTCGCGAGCGACGGAGCGCGTGTCATCGCGTTCGACCTGATTTTTGCCGAGTCGACTAACGCCGCGGACGACGGGCGCATGGCCGACGCGATCCGCCGTACCCGCAACGTCGTATTGGCCAAGACGCGCGAAAAGTCGCAGACGTCGGTAAGCCGCGAGTGGACGCTCGTCGAACCGACGCCGGAGCTGGTTGCGGCTGGTGCGCGTACGGGCGAAGTAGGCGTCGATCCGGACGCGGATTTCGTCGTACGCATGATGCCATCGTTCGCGGACAGCTTCGGCCGGGAGATCGTGCGTCTCGCGCATGGCAACGACTCCGCACCAGCGTCGAACCCGGTGCAGTCGCTCATCCGCTACGAAGGGCCTCACGGAAGCTTTCCGACCGTTCACTACTATCAGGCGTTGTTGCCTGGAATGCTTCCGGCGGGATTCTTCAAGGACAAGATCGTCCTGATCGGGCTGGATGTACACGCTTCACCCGAGGTGACGCGCAAGCAGGCAGACTTGTACAACTCGCCATTTCTCGACTCGGAGGGAGGCGTGATGCCCGGCGTCGAGATTCACGCCAACATCATCTCCAATCTTCTCCAGGGACACGCGCTCGTCCCGGCCTCGCAGACGCTCAACACGATCGTGGCCGCCGTGCTTGTCCTCGGCGTGGGCGTGGTCGGTTTGCGACGCAGCCCGGCTGTCACGGCCGGGACGCTGATGGTGCTGAGCGTTGCGATGCTGGCTTCCAGCTATGTGCTGTTTGCCTATTACGATTTCTGGCTGTCGCCGCTTCTGCCCGTCGCCGCGGCGGTGGGCCTGTTCATGGTGCAGACAGCAGTGGGCTTCCTGACCGAGCGACGGCGTGCGCAGGAGACCAAACGCGCCTTCGCCCAATACGTTCCGGCCGAGGTCGTCAATCGCTTGATCGAGCAACCGGAACTGCTCGAGCTCGGTGGCGAGGAACGCGAGCTCACGTTGTTGTTCGCCGACCTTGCGAACTTCACGACTATGTCCGAGAAATTAGCGCCGCGCGCGGTCGTCGCGATACTGGGCAAGTACTTCGACGCGATGAGCACCGTGATCTACCGCCACTGCGGGACGGTCGACAAGTACATCGGTGACGGCATCATGGCGTTTTGGGGCGCGCCGTTGCCGGATGAACGGCACGCCGAGCGTGCGTTGCAGGCAGCGATCGACATGCAGCATCAATTCGGCGAGCTGGCGCGCCAGCTCGGGAAGAAGGGCGGCCCGGTCATGTCGATGCGGATCGGGATTCACACGGGCAACGTCATTGTCGGCAATGTCGGCTCACGCGCGCGTTTTGCCTATACGGCGATCGGAGACGCAGTGAACCTTGCGTCCCGGCTCGAAGGTGCCAACAAGGCCTATGGCACGTCGATCCTGTTGAGCGAGGCGACGGTGCGGCATCTCCAGGGTCGCGTGCCACTCAGGCCGGTCGACTCGGTGATGGTCAAGGGGCGCATGGACGCGGTAATGATCTTTACGCCTTGCGCGGACTCCGCGCTCGCCGACTTGTCGCGCGTAGCCCTCGACGCCTTCAACCGGCGTGCCTTGGACCAGAGCCTTGCACTTTGGCGACAACTTCTGAGTGCCTACCCGGCCGACGGTATAGCGACCGCGTTCGTGAATCGCATCGAATCGTTGCGGAATGCTTCGGCGGGAGAATGGGCCGGTGCCGGGGCGTTGATGGAGGGAGCAGCCACCAGGAGCGATGGATGATGGTTACGGCGCTGCTTCCAGGGCCGCTGCCCATTGTCCTCTACGGAATGCTGGTCGCGCTCTTCGCCGGCTTCGTCCGCGGCTTCGCCGGCTTCGGCTTGTCGGCATTCATCGTTGCCGGCATGTCGCTCTGGCTTTCGCCGCAGAGCATCGTTCCGGCGGCGATGATGCTGGAGATTCTGGCCAGCGTATCCTTGCTGCGTTCGGTCTGGCCGCATGTCTCCTGGCGTTGGATCCGGCCACTGATCGCCGGCTACGCGGTATCGGTGCCGCTCGGCGTGTGGTGCCTGTCGGTCTTGCCCGAGCTGCCGCTGCGGCTGGCGGTATCGACGATCATTCTGGCCATGGCGTTGACGCTTCTCTCCGGCTTTCGTCCACGCTGGGGCGATGGTATCGGCGTTCGACTTGGAACCGGGCTCGTCGCCGGGTTCATGGCCGGCCTGTCGTCGGTCGGGGGAATGATCGCCGCCATGATGCTGTTCACGACGTCGTTGCCGGCAGCCCGGCTGCGAGCGACGCTGATCGCTCTCTTTGTCCTGAGCGCCTCGTATGGATTGATGTGGGCAGGACAGCGCGGGCTCGTCCACCGCGGCACGCTGCTGTGGGCGGCCTGGCTGGCGGTGCCGATGCTGATTGGCATCACGATCGGACGCCACGGCTTCGCGCGCGTCAGCGAGGCAAAGTTTCGCCGGGCGATGCTGGGGGTGCTTGCCGCGGTCGCTGCTATCGGCATGATACGAGCGCTGTGGCTGAGCTTCGCCTGATGCGTGGCACGTCACCTTGTCATCGATTCCATCGCGCAAGTTTGCAGTAACCGCGCGATGCCGTTTTCCGGGGTCACCGGCGAGACCATGCGGCCAACGCCTCAGTCGACCCACTTGTCGGGCAGCAGCTTCGAGAGCGGTTCGGAGATTTCATAGACACTGTTCACCGCGAGGTCGGGACCGTACTCGACTTTCTCGCGCTCCGCGCGTTTCTTGAGGCCCGCCTCGTGGATTTCCAGTACCTCCCGCGTGAAGGGCATCAGGCCCGGGTCGAGAATCCGCAAATAGCCGTCGGCATCGCGTGCCGGCATGACACGGCTCTTGCAGTGGCGGTTGGGCGACCACGGCACGTCGAGCACGCCTGCTTCGAATGCGCGCACCGTGCCGACGGCGACGTCGCCGTCACCCATTTCGAGGACCTTGTCGAGAATCGGGCGCGCTTCGCGACGTATCAGGTCCTTTTCCATTTCGAAACCGGCAAGCCCGTCGAGCCGGATATTGCGCGCCAGATAAATCGCCATGCGCGTCATGCGCAAGCCTTCCGCGTTCGCCTTGGGCGTCGGGATGCCGAATGCCTCGTGCGTGCTTTTGGTCGTCACGCTGGCGGCGCCGCTGATCGCCGCCAGCGTGCCGCCATAGCCGATGATCGCCGCCGCCTGCGCCTCGTCCTGCGGCCACGCGCTCATCCAGTGGAGCAGCGTAACCGGCGTGAAAACGTCGTGGTGCCCTTTCTTGGCGAGATATTCCTGGCACAGCTCGCGGCAGATGGCGACCGCCGCCGCGTCCTGGATCAGGTGCAGCGTCTCGCCCATTTCCAGCCCGTAGTTCTTCACCCCCTGTGCCGCGGCGAGCAGGCAATCGAGCACGCAAATGATGATGGCGATCGACGGCGGAATGTTGGTGCCGGTAAGAAATCCGGGCTGGCGCCGGTGCAGCTCGACCCCGTGCTCGTGGTACATCGCGGCGAGGCGGTCGAGATACTGGTAATTGCGTATGCCGTCCTCGATCGAGAGTTCCTTGATATACGAGGTCGTGTAGGCGATGCCGGAGCCGAGGTAGCCTGAATAGCCGCCGGCGAAAGCGATTTCGCTGGTGAGCTTCGGCATCGTGGTGCCGGTGAGCATGATCGCGGGTTTGTCGATCGCGTCGATGAGTTGCCTCGCGCGCGCCACGCCGTAATTGACCATCGGGTAACCGTTGAGCATCGAGCGCCCCAGCTTCTCCGACTCTTCGATGCCTTTCTGCGCCAGGTGCCAGTGTTCGTTGCGCGTATAGCTGTCGGTGGTCGTGGGAACGATGTCGGCGAGCCCTTCCCGGTCGAGCGTAATCATCAGCTCGCGGTGCATTTCGAACGTGCCGAACCCGCCGCGGGGCTGCGTGAGGCAACGATTTTCCTCGACCGCCCGGCGCATCACCCAGCCAAGCTGCTTGTGCCTGGGCAGCTTCTGATGCAATGCCACGGTCTCGTCGAAATCGACATCGGCGCCGGACGGCCAGCGCGCAAGGTTCTCCCGGCGCAGGACCCGGAACACCTCTTCGGCGATGCGGTCCTCGGCAAGCGCGGGACGGCTGCCGTCAGGCGACGATGAAGCGTTCATGGGGCGCCTCAAATTCGAGCGACTCGAGATGTCCGAGCGTGAGTTCGAGCGCGGCCTGGGGCGCGACGGTGCCGAGCAGCCCGCACGCGTACAGCAGGTATTCGCGATCCAGCAACAGCCGGGGCCGCTTGGGCCGCAGCGACGACGGCTCACCGGAATCCGCGAGTGCCATCTGCATCACCGCACGCGGATCGCGGCTGTGCACCAGCGCGCCGCCGGTGCCGATCACCACGCCGACATTCGACAGGTCCTTGCCGCGCTGGATGGTGGCGGGTCCCGTCACCGTATACACGGTCTCGACCGTTCCGCAGTGCCGCGCGACGGCGAGCTTCACCGCCGCGCGGACCAGCGCCTGGTCGAGCGCAATCTCGTCTGCGCCCTGCGGCAGGCGCAGGACGTCGCGAAGTATTGCATCGAGCAGCGTCGAGACACGCTCCGGTGCAAGGCCCGCATCGTCGGCAATCGGCTGCAATCCGGCTGCCTCGACAATGGTCGCTGCATTGTGGCGCATGCCGAGGTCGCCCTCGACCGTGCGCTTGACCCGCGGCTCGGGCAGGCCCTGCGGGATGACGCCGGACACCGTCGGCTCGCCACTGGCCACGGAATGCACGTCGGTGGTCGCCCCGCCCGGATCGACCACCAGCACCGGGCCGAGCCCGGACACACCGCTGCAGCCGTCGGCCAGCAGTGTCGCGCCTTCGAGCACGGCAGCGGGTGTGGGCATCAGCACCTGGTCGAATTCGGAGCGTGCGCGGTCGATCCCCTTGGCGTGCACGATGCGATCGATGAATACCTGGCGGATTGCCGCACGCGCAGGTTCGATGTTGAGGACATTGAATTCCGGCATCACGTTCTCGGTGACGAGCACTTCCTTGCCGGCAAGCATCACCAAGGCTTGGTCCACCGCGTTGCGGTTGCCGGCAAGCACGATGGGACACTGGATGAGGCTCTTGCCCAGGGCTGCCGCATTGTGCAGGATTACGTCGTAGTTGCCGCCGTCCGTGCCGCCCGCGAGCAGCAGAATATCCGGCGCAAGCGCGGTGATCCGGGCGATGTCCGCGTGCGCGAGGCGGTAGGCAAAGGTTCCGACGAGTTTCGCGCCGGCGCCCAGCGCCGCGCGGCGCGCCGCCTCCGCCGTGAGATCGCGCACCAGGCCCACCGTCACCATGCGCAATCCACCCGCGGCGCTGCTCGACGCAAGCCGGTACTTGAAGCGCGGCAGCCCGCCCAGGCGCCGTTCCAAATCCGCGAGCGCCGCAGTCATGCCGACCATGATGTCGGAGGTGACGGTCGACGGCCCCTGTCCGGCGCCGAGAATGCGCCGCCGCTCGAGGTCGATGGCGCGCAGCTTGGTATAGGTGCTGCCGAAGTCGATGAGAAGGGCGAAATCCGCCATCGAATCACGCTCCCGCCTGGCGCGGGCCCTGCGCGCGGACCGCGAAATCCGCGGCGAGCCACGCGATGACCGTCTCGATCCGCGTTCCCGGAGGGGCCGCGCGATCGAAACCCATGTCCAGGAATCTTTTCTCCACCTCCGGCCAGGATTGCTTGCCGACCACCAGATTGCCGCCGACGTAGAGCAGGATTTTTTCCAGACCGGCTTCGACGCACAGAGCGCGAAAACCGCGGCAGTCGAGTTCGCCTTGTCCGTAGAGCGAGGACACCATGATCGCGTCGGCGTTGGTTTCCACCACCGCCTTGATGAAGTCGCCAGCAGGGGTCAGGGCGCCGAGCGCGACCACCTTGTAGCCCGCCTTTTCCAGCGCCATCGACAGGATGCGGTTGCCGACGATGTGCGTGTCGGACCCGATGACGCCGGTGACCAGGGTTTTCTGTTCAGCAGGCATGCGCTCTTCGCGTCCTCACACAGGTCAATCCGGATTCGCCCGGTGACCGCAGCACGCCAGCACGGTGCAATGCTTTCATCGTTCAGGAAGCGAGGCGACGCGCGGCGTTGCGTCGATCGTATTCGTGATGAAGATGGCGGACGAAGGGATAGGCAAGCGCGATGAACACGAACACCATCACCACCCCGCTGATCGGACGGGTGAAAAATATGGTCCAGTCGTTCTGGTAGCTGATCATGCTGGTCATGAATGAGTTCTCCGCCTGCGTGCCGAGGATGCAGCCCAACACCATGGGCGCGATCGGGAACCGGTATTTCTCGAACAGATAGCCGACGATGCCAAAGGTCACGATCATCCACAGATCGGTCACGTTATTGCGCGCCGAGAATGCCCCGATGAAGCAGAACAGGACCACGAATGCGGAGGTGACGGCCTCCGGCAGGTAAAGGACCTTGATCAGGAGCTTGATCGCGAAATACCCCATCAGGCACATGCCGATGACGCCGATGAAGAGCGAAGCGAAGATCGCGTAGACGAGTCCGGCATTGTTGACGAACAGTTGCGGGCCCGGCTGTACACCGTGCAGCAGGAACGCGCCGAGAATGACTGCGGTCGCGCCGCTGCCCGGAATGCCGAGCGTCAGCAGCGGCACCATGTGGCCGGCGACCGTCGCGGTCGACGCGGTCTGCGGCGCGACGATGCCTTCGGCGAGTCCGCTGCCCAGCTCCTTGCCGCGCTTGCCGTACTGCGCTTCGACGCCGTAGGCGACGAACGACGCGATAGTCGCACCGGCGCCGGGAATGATGCCGAGCACGATCCCCAGCAACGAGCTGCGCGCCAGCGTCGGCTTGATCTCCCACACCTGGGCCAGGGAAGGAAACTCGGTTCCCACCTTGCCGCCGGCGGCCAGCGGCGACGTTTCGAAGCCCTGCTCGAGCCGCACCAGCACTTCGCCCAGGCCATAGGCGCCGACCATCACGGTCAGGTACTCGATGCCGTCCATCAGCATCGGCACGCCGAAGGTGAAGCGCTCCGCCCCGTAGATGCCGTCGACGCCTACACACGCAATCATGAGACCGAGAAACAGACTGATGAACGCGTTGATGATGGACCCTCCGCCCAGCGCGACCACGCTGGTGAGACCGAACAGGATGATCGCGAAATACTCGGGCGAATCGAACTTCAGGGCGAAAGTCGCGAACGGATGCACCATCGCCACCGCCGCCAGCGTCGAGATCAAGCCGCCGGTGAGCGCCGCGAACAGCGTCCAGCCCAGGGCTTTCGCCGGCTGCCCCTTGCGCGCCATGGCGTAGCCGTCCCACAACAGCGGCACGTCGAGCGGCTCGCCGGGGATGCGGAACAGAATCGAGGTGAACGCGCCGCCGTAGGTGCCCGAGATATACATTGCGGTCAGCAGAATGATCGACGGCATGATCGGCATACCGTAGGTGAACGGCAGCGCGAGCACCACGCCCATCACCAGCGTGAGTCCGGGCAGCACCGCCACCAGCATTCCGACGACCAGGCCGACCACCAGCGCGATCAGGTTGACGGGTTCGAATACGACGAGAAAACCCGAGCCGAACAGTTGTGCGATTTCCATTGGGCCGCCGAACCTATCGGATCCCCATCAGGCGCATCAGGAAGAAAGACACTTCGGAAAAAGGGTTCTGTCCGAGGGGCAGCGAGACATAGACGATCTTCATGAAAATGAACATGAAGGCGAGGCTGCCGATGAGGCTGGTCGCGAGCACGACGCCCAGCCGCCGGTAGCGTCCGGCGACCATGAAACCACCCAGGTAGAGAAACGTGCAGAGAAAGAAACCGAGCTTCTCGATCAGCAGCGCGTAGGCGACGGTCATTGCAATCCCGACGAGGAGCAGATGGGGATAGGTTTTTTGCGTCACCTCCGGGGCTGCGCCTGCGTCCCCGGGCGTTTCCTCGATGATGCTCTCGAGCACGCCCTTGAGCTCGTGCTCGGATTTCATGAAGAACAGGTTCTTGATGATCTCGTAGGCGCAGGTCGCCATCGCCAGCATGAGGATCGCCTTGGGCCAGAAAGCCGGCCCGATGCGCCCTCCCGGCGCGGCGTAATCGATGCGGCCGGCAAGGAAAAAAAGGTAACTCACGATCGCGAGTACGATGACGTACGGCACGATCCTGTTCAGACGGCCTTGCATGGGGATCTTCTCCTGCCCGGCGGCTGCCGCAATGGGTGTTCCGGCGGGCCACCCTCCGCGGGTGGCGCCCGCCAGGATGGCCGGCTATTTTTTCTGCGCCGCCACGAACTGCTTCATCTCCTTCAGTTCCTCCTCCATGATCTTGACCGCATCTTCGGTGGAGAAGTAACTGT
>DAIQRF010000261.1:0-3518 GCA_036786505.1 Casimicrobiaceae bacterium
GTCAGCCCGCACAGCATCTTTCTGGGCCGGATGCCGAGCGCGACGAGCTCGCGCTCGGCGGCCTCGACGAATCCGGCTTCGTCATCGCCCGTAGACATCGCCACGTAACGCGAAAAAAGCGTCGTGATCCGCGGCAGCGGCCTCACCGTGATGTTATCGACGCGCAGTGCGTGCCCGTCCACGTCCAGCGTCTGGCCGAGCAGGCCGCCCGCATCGGCGACGCGCCGTTTGGGTAGGCGCAGCGCGAGCTTCGTACGGCGCGAAAGATACAGGAGCGCCTGCGGATCGCCGGGGCGCATCCAGCCGTTGCCGGACTCGGCGACGTGCACGAGGTGCAGGCCGGCGCCCTCTTCGTCCGCGAACCACGGCAGGGCGCGCTGTATCGCCTGCGACAGCGCGTAAGCGTGATCGACAGCCAGAGTGCGGCAGGAGATATTGAACACCGCGTCCACGACGGTGTCGGTGACGGGATATTCCCTGGCCGGCTCATTCTCTTCCCAGTGCATCGCGCCTCATTCCCCCGGGAGCTTCGCCTGCAACGCGGCGCGGTCCAGCCACCAGTCGTCTTGCACGAGCACGTCCACTACATTGCGCAATCGCGGCAGGAACAGCGCGGGATCGTTCAGCTCCATGTCCGCCATCCACTTCTCGAATGCCTGCTGGTCGTCGACGCCGCTGTGGCGGCGGCCCACTGTCGCGAGCAACTGGTTCGTGTATATCAGCAGGTGCTCGCGCTGGGGTTCCTTCGCGCGAAGATCGACGAGGTAATGCGCCGTCACCGCGGCAACGGCCGCACCGTCGGAATCAGGCGGGGTATCGTCCACGACATGTTGCAGCATCGCAACGCTCAGCTCGGGATCGATCGGGTAGGTAACCGCCAGCCAGATCCCTTGTCCGAGCGCGGCGAGCGACAGCGCCTGCTCGGATAGGAAAAGGATGTCGCACGCCTGCACCGCGCCTTCCCAGGCCTCTTCGGCGAGATAGAGCTCGAACGCCGCGCGCGCGGTGCTCCAGGCCTCGGGCTTGTTTTCCAGACGCACCAGGGCGCGGGCCAGTTGCAACAGCAGATCAGCGCGGCGCAAAGGCTCAGCCGTGGGCGAAAGTGCGGTCAACTGCTCGCGCACATCGCTCGCCAGGCGTTCCAGCAGCTGGGTCGAGACTTTGGCGTCCTCGCTGCTGTCGGCGCCGCCGACCGACGGGTCTTCCTTGATGAACTTGAGCGGTATGTATTTCACGGCGTATTGCCTGTCAAAGTGGGAAACGGCGCTTTGGTCGCCGGCCTCAACCCGTAGCCGCGATGCGATCGCAATAGCGCGCGCGGTAGAGGAGCCGGGCGGGTTCGCTCCCGGCTGCGGCGGTGAAGGCGGTGCGCTCGTGCAGTACATTGTTGCATATGAGGCCCTGTCCGCCCGCGAGGCGATGCGTGAAGACATGCGGCGCATCGCCGGCGAGCAACTGTTCGAGGAATTGCACCGCCGCGTGCGTGGGGACATCCGCCCGCCATTCGATGCTGCGGCTGCGCGCCGTATAACGCATGTGCAGGCAACCGCTTTCGGCGTCGACGGAAAACACCGGACCCGGGCACGCCGGGCGGGTTTCAACGCCGCGCTCGGTGTTGGCCGGAATGGTCATGGCGTCCGGTGCCGAGAGTGCCCTGATGTATTCGGGATCGGCGTCGCGCAGCAGGATGTAAGCGATCTCGTGGTCGAGCAGGCGATTGGCGCCGCCTTCGGCCGCGGGCTGCACGCAGTGCAGAATGAATGCGCGTATGCGCCGCTCCGGCGCGTTGTAATACCCATCGGTGTGCCACAGCAGACGCTGACTGGAGTAGGGGATGTATCCGCGCGCCGATTTCCCCGGCATGACCGCGAGCGAGGTGATGCCATCGTCATCGGCGAGCGGATTGCGATCGAGTTGCTTCAGTCCCAACGCCTCGCCCAGACGGCGCGGCAGATCCTTGTCGGCGACACCGGCGAGCGCGCTCGCATAAATCGCCATATTGGCGCGGCGGCAGACGCCGCGTATCTTGTCCGCCTCACTTGCGCTCAGCTTGCGCGGGTCGCGCACTTCCACGATCAGGTCCTCGGCGCGGCGCGGATAGTGCGCAAGCTTCTCCTCGCGCCAACGGCGGTACGCACCGTGGTCATGCAGCGCGAACGGTCCGCCGATCGATGCCGCCGGAGCGCAGGCGCCCGGGCCATGGTCCATGTCGATCCCGATATCCAGGTTGATCATCCAGGCGTTGCCTCGTGCACCTCCGGTACGGTGCGGGCACGCGCTGATGAATGTACCGGATTATGGAGATTTAGGAATAGTCTATTACCAAGGGGGTATGGGGACCAGGACTCCTATCTCTAAAGAGCGCCATTTAGCGACAGAACTCAAATTAGACTGCTCTACTGTAGTTGTTCCGGCATCCCGGGCCGCCGCCGTTGGCGAAGGCCGGAGTCCGGCACTGCGGTTGCGTGTTTTTTGCAGCGTTTCTTACAGGAGAGCGTCAAATGTCCGAGCCGCGCAAACCGATCAATCCTGAGCGACACAGCACGTACATTCCGCAGGAAAAAAAATCGACCAAGGCGTTTCACCCGACACCCATGCTCGACCAGCTCGAAAGCGGGCCATGGCCGAGTTTCGTGACCGGCTTGAAACGCCTGGCGCACAACAACAACATGATGGTCGATCTCCTGGGCCAGCTCGAGCACTCCTACAAGACGCGCCTCGGCTACTGGAAGGGCGGAACGGTCTCGGTGTTCGGCTACGGCGGCGGCATCATCCCGCGCTTCTCGGAAGTCGCGAGCATGTTTCCCGAATCGAAGGAGTTCCATACGCTGCGCGTGCAGCCGCCCGCCGGCAATCACTACACCACCAAGATGCTGCGCCAGCTTTCCGACTCCTGGAGCAAATGGGGCTCGGGGCTCGTCGCGTTCCACGGGCAGACCGGCAACATCATGTTCATCGGCGCCACCAGCGAGAACACGCAGCACTTCTTCGATGAGATCAACGAGTACGGCTTCGACCTGGGCGGCGCCGGTCCGTGCGTGCGCACCGCCATGTCATGCGTCGGCGCGGCGCGCTGCGAGCAGTCGTGCGCCAACGAACAGAGGATCCACCGCACGCTGGTCAACAATTTCATCGATGACATGCACCGCCCGGCGCTGCCGTACAAGTTCAAGTTCAAGGTCTCGGGCTGTCCGAACGATTGCATGAACTCTATTCAGCGCGCCGACTTCGCCGTGATCGGCACCTGGCGCGACGACATGCGGGTCGATCAGAATGAAGTAAAGGCCTATGTCGAGAGCCATGGCCGCAAGTACACCATCGACAACGTGATCGCACGCTGCCCGACCAAGGCGCTTTCGTTGAACGACGACGACACCCTGGCGGTCGACAACCGCAATTGCGTGCGCTGCATGCATTGCGTCAATGTCATGACCAAGGCGCTCAAGCCCGGCAAGGACAAGGGCGTCAGCATCCTGATCGGCGGCAAGCGCACCTTGAAGATCGGCGACACCATGGGC
>DAIQRF010000017.1:0-5943 GCA_036786505.1 Casimicrobiaceae bacterium
GCGTAACGCCGCCCGCCCAAACAAACGTGTCCACGACCGCCTCGCTGACCTCGGAGAGACCGGTGGCATCCTCGCCGACCAGCAAATAGGCGCCGTCGCGTAGCCTCACGCCGAAGCCTACGATCCGAATGTCGCCATCGCTGCCGATTTCGGCGGTTTCGTCACCCGGCTCGTTCGCGGGTTGGACAAGATGCACCACGCCGTCGGCGGGCGGCATGGCGGAAAGGTTGCCGGCCAGAACCTGGCCCGCCTGGTCCTCGACCAGGTAGTAGAGGGGCCCGCGTGTTCGGATATTCATTTGGCGGCGCACCGAAGCGACGAGTCGGTCGAGCCCGGACTTCTGGTGCTCCTCGGCGAGTTGCAGGGCGGTCGTGCGGACGCTTGCCACGATATGGCTCTCCATCGCTCGCGTCGCGGTCCAATAGACCACGGCGACCAGCGCCCCCACGGAAAGAATAAAAAGAACGAAATAGAGGAGCGTTAACCTGAAGCTGGCAGAGCGTACGATTCTAGTCAGGTGCGCGAAGAACATAGCCAGCGCCCCGGACGGTGTGAATCAGCTCCACTTCGCTGGCGCCTTTGATCTTGCTGCGCAACCTGCTGATGTGAGTCTCGACGACGTTGGTCTTGGGGTCGAAGTGGAAGTCCCACATGTTCTCGAGCAGCATCGTGCGGGTGACGACCTGACCAGCGCGTCGCATGAGAAACTCGAGCAGCTTGAATTCCTGTGCCTGCAGATCGATGCGCTGTTCGGCACGCGCGACGGTCCGCTTGAGAAGGTCGAGCTCGAGGTCGGCGACGCGCAGGACCGTTTCGGCGGCGGTGGGCGGCCTGCGGGCCAGCGCATTGACTCGCGCAAGGAGCTCGGCGAACGCAAACGGCTTCACCAGATAATCGTCGCCCCCCGCCTCCAGGCCTTCCACGCGATCGTCGACGCCGTCCATTGTGGTCAGGAACAAGATCGGCATCCTGATGCCCGCGCCGCGAACGGTCTTCACCACACTCAGCCCGTCGAGCCCGGGCAGCCTCCGGTCGACGATCATGACGTCATACGTCTCGCCGGATGCGAGGAAGAGTCCGTCCCGACCATTGGCCGCGACGTCCACCACGTGGCCATGCTCGCGCAGACCCTTGGCGACGTATGACGCGGTCTCGAGGTCGTCCTCGATGATCAAGAGCTTCATGGCAGAGCTTGGGTGATCTCGGGGCGTCGCAATGCTGCGAATCTCCAAACCGGCATCCGGACCGGGACGTCCGGCCGAACGGCGGTGCACCGCCACGCCCACGAGATGAATCATGCGAAACGGCCGTAGCTGGGCAAGAAACAATACTCCGGACATGCGGGGACTGGCCAATGTCACATGACCCCGGCCCGCGCACGGGTCCATGGCGTGCTGGCGGGGCAGCCGAATGCGGCACTGGAAGGCACGGTCAGAGCTCACGTCTCGGGTTGCCGCGGCTGCCAGCCGAACGGGTCGATGGTGTGGAAGGACGGCGGGGGTGACCCCGCCTCCGACCCGATCTAAGGCGAACGCTGGTATCCGAGCGTCGCGGGAAGGACGCTTGAAGGAATCAGGGTTCGCTTCCCTTGGTGCTGCTTGCTAATCGCTTTTTTCGCCGTCCCCGTCGCGGTCACTTTCGAGGACCACCTTCACCTGACCGGTCTGCATATCGACCAGCGCCTGGTAAAAGAGGCCGTCGGCCTTCAAGACCGTAACGTCGTAAAAGATGGCGGTCCCATTCTGGTTCTCGATGCCGGCCTCGACCGCCTTGCCCCCGGTGGCTTGCTCGGCCGCCGCCACGGCCAGCAGCAGTGTGACCTTCGCGTTGGCGAGGGCAACGGCTTCCTGATTGCCGAGATCGCCGTGGCGCTCGTGCGCATAAGCCAGACCGGCAAGTCCTCCGGAAGCAAGAACCAGGGCGAGAGTTCCAGCAATAGCAGTCTTCATCTTCGTGCTCGTCATCGTTCGACTCCTTTACATTGACCCGGTCCACCGAATAGCGAACCGTCGATGCACAGGATAGCGCCGCAATGCTTGGCTGCAGGTTGGGCGAACTATACGGTTTCGTAATGTTCGTTCGCCGGCCTCGAGTTTCCGGGCGGGCATGGGGTCGTCCACCAGGCGCTTTGCCGTCGAGCGCGCGAGGAGGAGCGAAGCGGTCTGCACCGCGCACGCGCGGGTCATGGCCGGGCGCGGTGCTCCAAGCGGCGGCCGATGTACTGAAGCACTGGCCCGAGGCTTCTTAAGATTCGCCTAAGTCTCCTCTTGGATGCTTCGGGACGACAGCGTTTCGTGGCGATCTCGCGTCGAGCGACGTCGAAGCCGCCGAATCAGCCCATCCTACGAGCCAGGGGAGAAATCGAGTGCAAGCGAAGAGAGGTGAAGGCGCCTTACGGATGCTCAACAAGGTCCCGGAAGTCACGATCTACTTCTGGATCATCAAGGTCATGGCGACCACCGTCGGCGAAACGGCGGCCGATTTCCTGTCGGTCAAGTTGCATCTCGGCCTGAGTGTCACATCGTACGTCATGTGGGCGCTGCTGCTGCTCGCTCTCCTGTTGCAGATTAGATCCCGGAGGTACGTGCCATGGATCTATTGGGTCGCCGTCGTCTTGATCAGTGTCGTCGGGACGCTCATCACCGATAACCTGGTGGATCACTTCGGCGTGCCGCTGAAGGTGACGACCGTGCTGTTCAGCCTCGCGCTGCTGGCGACTTTCGGTGCCTGGTACGCGAGCGAGAAGACACTGTCCATTCGCACGATCTACACCACCCGACGGGAGCTGTTCTATTGGGCCGCTATTCTGTTTACTTTCGCGCTGGGCACCGCCGCGGGTGATCTGACGGCAGAAGGCCTGGGTCTGGGTTACGCCAACGCTGCGATGATTTTCGGCGCAATGATCGGCCTCGTGACGTTCGCCCATTACGTCCTGAAAATGAACGTGATCCTGGCGTTCTGGGTCGCCTACATTCTGACGCGCCCGCTTGGGGCTTCGCTTGGAGATCTTCTCTCGCAACCGGCGGCCAATGGCGGCCTGGGGTTCGGCACGGTCGTCACCAGCGCGATATTTCTTGTGACGATCCTGGGTTTGGTCGTTTACATGACTGTTCGCCAACGGAATGGATCGGAGACCAGGACGCCTGCATAAGGCGTCGCCGCACTGGGCTGCTCGCAGAAGGGCGGCCGATGTGTCGCGCTGAAGGTAGTCAAGCATGAGCAGCAACCTTAGTTGAAACAAGACGGCGCTGACGGGCACGGGTGGACCGCAGCCCCTGTCGACAGGCTTGGCGGGGCATTGCGCTCTGTCTGGCTGCGGGCTACCGGGACCGTTGCGCGACGCTGGATGTTTTCCCTCGCCGTGCTGCTGCTGGGCTATTTCGTCGCCGGTGTCTTCGGGCGATTCCCCTGGAAAGCCGACGAGCCGCATTCGTTCGGCATGATCTGGGAGATTCTCGAGGACAACCAGTGGCTGCTCACGCAGATCGCTGACCAGCCATTTGTCGAGAAGCCGCCGCTGGTATATTGGCTCGGCGCGCTTTGCGCAAAGGCATTTCCATTCCTTGCGGCGCACGAGAGCTCGCGGCTGGCCGTGCCGATCCTGGTCGCGATTACGCTATTTGCACTGCATGCGAGCGCACGGTGGCTATGGCCGGAAACGCTTCGCTGGCGCGCATGGGTGCGATTCGCCGGACACGGTGCACCGGACGGGCGCGTGGACGCCGTCCGGTATGCGCCCGTCTACGCCCTGCTCGGTCTTGCGCTGGTCGCTGGCACGCTCGGATTCTCGGAGCAGATACACAAGCTCACCGCGGACCTGGGGCAACTCGCCGGTGCCGTCGTCGCGCTGTACGGACTGATTCGAGTCGGCGTTGCTTCCGAGCGGACAGGGGCGGCGGCGATGAACCGCGCCGTCCGGGCGGGCCTTATCGTAAGCGTCGGCGTCGGGATCGGATTCCTTTCGAAGGGATTGCTGATTCCGGGCGTGATCGCGCTGACCTGGGTGTTATGCCTGGCGCTGCCCGCATACCGCACCTCCGCGGGTCTGGTGGCGGCAATGGTTGCGATGGTCGGCTCGCTGCCTTGGCTGTTGATCTGGCCGGCGGCGCTCTTTCGCGAGTCGCCGGCGTTGTTCGCCGAATGGTTCTGGACCAATAACATCGGCCGGTTTCTGGGCTTCGTTGCGCTCGGCGGCAATCGACGCTCGTTTGCGGACAAGCTCGCGTCGCTCGCGGTAGCCGCGTTCCCTGCATTCCTGCTGGCAGGATCGGTCATGCTACGCAGTTTTCGACTGCTCGCGCAACGCCGAAATCGATCCGAATGGTCGGCCGTTCGGCACGCGCCCGGTCATTTCTGCGTGGCGTTTTTTCTTCTCACCTCGCTGGCGGTTCTATTCGGCTCAGCGTCGTTCCGGGACAACTACCTGTTGCCGGTGCTTCCGGCGTTCGTTCTGCTCGGCCTTCCGGCACTGGCGCTTCCTTCGGGCACCTTCGAACAGTCACTTAAGCACCAAGTCGATGGCGGGTTCGCCGTTGCGGCCGCGCTGGTGCTGCTCCTATGGCTCGGGCTCGTCACCACCGGAACTGTAAGTCTGCCGTGGCTTACCTCGGCGCTCGGTCGAATACTGCCGCTGCCGTACCCGCTTCGCGTGAGCGTGCCGTCGATAGCAGCCGCGGCGGGCGGTCTGCTGCTTTGGGGGTACGTCGTGCGTCGGGATCCCTCCCGAAGCGCCGTTATCTCGTGGTGTGCGGGCATCGCCATGCTCTGGTTCCTAGGCATGACGTTGCTGCTACCTTGGATCGATGCCGCACGCAGTTATCGCGGGGTGTTCACCGATTTGGGAACGCACGTCGTGGGGCCGAACTGCCTCGCCACCTGGAACCTCGGCGAATCCGAGCTCGCGATGCTGGAGTATGTGACCGGCCTCGAAGCTACGCGACTGCACCTTGGCCATTCCGGTACCGGCGACCCATCCCGTCCCAACCCGGCGGCAAGCCGTTGCGATTGGGTTCTGGTGCTTTCCAATCGGGCATCCGGTGGCCTCATCCCCGACGGCGTCGTGTGGAAGCAGGTGTGGCACGGCTCGCGACCCGGAGACCTCGGGGAGCGATTCGCTCTTTATCGGCGGTTTGGGTCCGATGCACCTGCAGGGAGCGCGCCCACCATCGGCATTTCGCACGGCCTCCCGCGCGCGTTCGATCATTGCCCGGTGATCCTATCTGCCTCAAGTAGTGTTGCGTCACGGTCCAATGCGACATCGAGTTCAGTCGTCAAACGGTGACCCAGCCAGCGGGCACGCACATCGAGCACCCGCAAGATACCGGGAACGTGCTCGGCGGCATGACGGATTTGGTCCGTTATGCCAGGGTCAACCCCATCGAGCATACGCGTAAACACGGCCTTGGCCGATTGCCAGACAATACCGAAAATCATCAGCGTGATCAGTAGCCCGATGAACGGGTCTGCCAAGGGAAAGCCAAGCCAGACGCCGAACGCACCGAGCACCACCGCGAGACTGGTCAGCCCATCGGTTCGGGCATGATAACCATCGGCGATGAGCGCCGCGCTATTGATCTCGCGTCCTACGCGGATGCGGAACACGGCGACGGCTTCATTGCCGACAAACCCGACGACGCCCGCCACCGCAACCCAGCCGAGCAGGGCGATCGGTTGCGGATGAATCAGACGATCGATCGCCTCATACGCCGCGACTATCGCGCTCGCCAGAATGATGAGCACGACCGCGACACCAGCCAAGTCCTCGGTACGTCCATAGCCATACGTAAAACGCGGACTTGGCTTGCGCCGGGCAAGCAGAAACGCGATGCCGAGCGGGATCGCGGTCGCCGCATCGCCGACATTGTGAATCGTGTCGGCGAGCAACGCGGTCGAGCCCGAAAGGGCCACGATCTGCTCGCGATGCACGACCCGAAGCATGGAGGT
>DAIQRF010000017.1:5953-14491 GCA_036786505.1 Casimicrobiaceae bacterium
GCAACGCGACGCTGCCCGTGACAAAGACGGCCACCAGCTGCAAGGCGGCCGTAATAGCCAAAATCACAAACGACCACTTGATCGCCCAGAGGCCGCGTGCGGTGGTTGCGATCGTTGGATCCACGGCGCCATGAGTGTGGCCATGACCATCGCGCTCAGCGTGCGAACGCCTGTCGTGATGGTCGTGATCGGCGTCGCCGCCGGGCTGCACAAATCCAAGCCAGACAAAAAGAGAACGCAGCATCGGGATCCCTCAGAGGTACTTGCTTATTTCCTTGAATTGCTCGAACGGCGCACGCGCCGTGCGTGGCACGGAGCCCGCTGCCCGTTCCAGGCAATGGTCGATGTGGTCGTGGATCAATGCCTTCTTGGCGGCGCCGAGTGCTTTTTCCACGGCGTGCAGTTGCTGCGCGACATCGAGGCAGGGCCGTTGCCCCTCGATCATGACGATGATCGTGCGCAAATGCCCTTCGGCGCGCTTGAGGCGCTTGACTATTTCAGGGTGGCTTTGATGTAGATCGAACTTCGGCATCCCGTTATCCTATCCCCCTGGAGAGGATAGGTCAAACCGAGCATGCTCGAGGCTAAGCGCGGCGGTACCGAAGTTTTGCCGTTACCCAGGGTCATCTTCGTGAACGTGAATCAACACGCATCTAAGGAACATTAAAAAGTGAGGCGCAGCGTAACGGGCTGCAACACGCTATTCGAGCCTGACGCTGTAGGCACGCCTGGCAGATTTCATAGGAGGCAGGCCTACAACATACGGCTGTAAGGCCGACGTGCATTCCAAACACGCTGCCTATTCGCATTTGGTCTCCAGAAAGTCGTAGAATTGAAGCTAGCAGAGCCACAGGGACACGACAATGCAGACGAAGACCGCGACCCAGAACACAGACGCGAATGCGCGGCGGGCGACATCAAAAGCGGCGAACCGCGACGGATCCGAATTTCACCGCTTGCTGGAAGCCTTGCCCGCCGGCGCATATACATGCGACGCCGACGGGCTCATCACCTACTTCAACCAACATGCGGTTGCGCTTTGGGGGCGCACCCCTGCGCTGAACGATTCCAGCGTTCGGTTTTGCGGCTCGTTCAAGCTTTTTGCCAAGGACGGAACGTCCAATAGGCCTTCGCATCGAAGACGATGGGAAAGGTATTGCGCCGGAACGGCTGCAACATCCTTCCTCGCATGGCATTCTGGGCATGCGCGAACGGCTGCTGCAATTCGGCGGCCAGCTTTCGGTTGAGCCCGGAGCCCAGGGTCGCGGTACTCGTGTCGCTGCGACCATGCCGATCAGCGCGATAAGCTGACGCCGGTCGGCGGACTGGGACCGCGTCACTTCCCGCGGCCTGTCTCGCGCCCGACGGTCGACGCCGTGGACACGCGCTTGCTTCTACCCGGCGCGGTTCCGAATACTTTCGGGAAAGTCGTGGGGCGCCGCGTCACGAAAACGGAACGCCCAATGTCGGGCATCGGGCCCGTTCGACGATTGCGCCGAGGCGAGTTGCCGCGAGACACGGCCACACTGGCTCGCTACCTTATCGGCAAGATACTTGTCCACGATCATCCGCGCGAGCGCATCGCCGGCCGCATCGTCGAGACCGAGGCCTACGTTGTCGGTGACGCGGCGGCACATGGTTTCCGCGGCCGTACGCCGCGCAACAACTCGCTGTTTCTGGAGCGCGGACACGCCTACGTTTATTTCGTCTATGGGTGCTGGTTCGCCATCAACGTCAGCGGCGAATCGCCCGGAATAGGAGCGGGAGTCCTGCTGCGCGCGCTCGAGCCCCTGGAGGGCCTGGGATCGATGCAACGCCATCGCGGAACGCAGCGCGTACTCGACCTCGCCCGCGGTCCCGGCCGCCTCGCGACGGCGATGGACGTCGATCGGCGCTTCGACGGCGTCGACCTTTGCGCACCGGGCCCCTTGTGGCTTTGCGTGTCGCGCCAGCGCACGGGAGCGATCGGCGAAAGCGTGCGAATCGGGATTACCCGCGAGGTCGAACGTAAGCTTCGCTTCTTCGAACGCGACAATGCATTCGTGAGCGGACCCAAGCGGATGCACGCCTGATTGTCCAGTGCCCCGCCAGCGCGCGCGTGCGCCGGCGTCTGGATGGGTGGAGCTTGGCGAGATACACTTAGCGGAGTACCGCCCTAGCGTTGCGACCGCATCGAATCAGGGAGAAGTTCATGGGACAAGGCACCAACGCTGAGCGCGCGGCGGCAAACTACCTTTACTATCGCCACACGCTGCCCGTTCGCGTCATGCACTGGATCAATGTCGTTGCGCTGACGATTCTGCTGATGAGCGGGCTCAATATCTTCAGTGCGCATCCAGCGTTGTACTGGGGCAAGTCGTCATACACCGGCCGCCCGCCCATCCTCGAAATCGAATCCACCACCGATGCCAACGACAAGCTGACCGGCGTAACCCGGATCTTCGGTCACGAGTTTGTCACTACCGGCGTGTTGGGCGCCTCCAAGGGTCCCGGTGGCGGGCTCGTTGACCGTACTTTTCCTTCGTGGCTGACCATTCCGGACGGCCGCTGGTTGGCAATGGCTCGTCAATGGCACTTGTTTTTCGCCTGGATCTTCGTGATCAACGGCCTTTGCTATGTTGTCTACTCGATCGTCAGCCGCCATCTTGCCCGCGACCTTGCGCCCACCGGAACCGAGCTGCGCTCGATCCGGCAGTCGATCGTCGATCATTTGCATTTTCGCCATCCTTCGGGCGAGGCGACGAAGCGCTACAACGTGTTGCAGAAACTGACCTATCTGATCGTGATCTTCGTGCTGCTGCCGCTGGTGATTCTGATGGGCCTGGCGATGTCTCCCGGCCTCGACACCCTGTGGCCGGGCTGGGTCGATATTTTCGGCGGACGCCAGTCGGCGCGAACGATTCACTTCATCGTTGCCTGGCTGCTGGTCGCGTTCGTGCTGATTCATGTCTTCGAAGTGATCATTACCGGCTGGTGGAACAATTTGCGCTCGATGATTACCGGACGCTTCAGGGTCGACACGGAGGCCAGCAATGAATCCCGATAGATTTCATCCGCGCCGGCGGCTGTTCTTTCGCGCGCTAGCTGGCGCGGGCGCGGTTCTGGTCGCGGGCTGTGACAAGCTGTCGCGCACGGAATGGTTTCCGAAGCTTTTGAGCAACACCGAGATCGTTACTCGCAAGGCACAGCGCATCATCTTGCCGCGAAAGTCCATGGCGCAGGAGTTCCCGGAGTCCGAGCGGTCCCCGGAATTTCGCAGCAACGGAACCGCGATGCCCAACAATCCGCAATACAAGGCCCTCGCATCGAGCGGCTTCGGGGGTTATCGCCTGGAAGTCGGCGGCCTGGTCGAAAAGCCGGCCACATTTTCGCTCGAGGAGTTGCGCGCGTTGCCCAGCCGAACACAGATCACCCGCCACGATTGCGTCGAAGGTTGGAGCGCGATCGGCAAATGGAAGGGAGTGCCGCTGACGGCGGTGTTGCAAGCAGTGAAACCGACCGCAGCGGTGCGCTACGTGGTGTTTCACTGCGCCGATCCGATGGAACGCGACGGCACCAGTCCGTACTATGAGAGCATCGACATGGACGATGCCTACCATCCGCAAACCATCCTCGCCTACGAGCTCAACGACAAGGCGCTGCCGCTCGCCAATGGCGCGCCGATTCGCCTTCGCGTCGAGCGCCAGCTCGGATACAAGCATGCCAAGTACGTCATGCGTATCGAGCTCGTCGACAGCTTCGAAAAGATCGCCGGCGGCAAGGGTGGTTACTGGGAGGACCAAGGTTACGAGTGGTACGCCGGCATTTGACCGGCTGATGCAAGAGCCGCCATGCGTTGCGCCTTCATCGTCGGAGCCGCGGCGCGGCGCTGTCTCCGCCCGCCCCGGGACTTGCACAAGCGTCCACCGAAGCTGGCGCGGGCTTTGTGGTTGACTCGCGGCGGCCAAGGCCGCCCCCCTTCGCGCTTTGTTCGCGATTGCGCTCACCGATGCCCGCCATTCGCTTTGACCGCTTTGTTCGTTACGCTGAACTGACCGAGATTGTCCATGCGTTCGCCGCCGAGCATCCGGAGCTGGTATCGCTCGACTCGATCGGGAAGAGCCACGAAGGCCGGGATATCTGGCTGGTCAGCGCCACCAACCGAGCGACCGGCGCCGCAATCGACAAGCCTGCATTCTGGGTTGACGGCAACATCCATTCGACCGAGGTTGCGGCATCGGTCGCCAACCTTTACTTTCTGCATCAACTGGTCACCCAGTACGGCAGGGATGCCGACATCACCCGGGCGCTGGACACCCGCGTGTTCTACATCTGTCCCCGCGTCAATCCCGATGGCGCGGAATGGGCGCTGGCCGACCGACCGAGGTGGGTGCGCTCCAGCACTCGCGCCTACCCCTACGACGACGAGCCGATCGAAGGCCTGTCGGTCGAGGACATCGACGGCGACGGTCGCATCCTGCAGATGCGAATCGCGGACCCGAACGGGCTTTGGAAGCCACACCCGATGGAGCCGCGTCTGATGGTGCGGCGGGACCCGACAGAGGTCGGCGGAACTTATTTTCGAATCCTGCCGGAAGGGCGGGTCGAGGGCTATGACGGCTTCACCTTAAAGGTTAAAAAGAACGTACAATGCCTTGATCTAAATAGAAACTTTCCAGCTAATTGGCGGCAGGAACACGAGCAGCTTGGGGCCGGGCCGTTTCCGACGTCCGAGCCCGAGGTCCGCGCCGTCGCCGAATTCATCACGACCCATCCGAACATTTGCGGCGGGGTCGCGTTTCACACCTGGAGCGGCGTGCTGCTCCGTCCCTTCGATCATCTTGCCGACGCCGAAATGCACGCCGAAGACCTCTGGCATTTTCAGAAGGTAGGCGCCAAGGGAACGGAGATCACCGGTTATCCGAACATCTCCGTCTATCACGAGTTTCGCTACCATCCGAAACAGGTCATCGGCGGCACCTTCGACTGGATTTACGAGCACTTGGGCATGTTCAGCTGGGTGGTGGAGATCTGGAGCCCGATGCGCGAGGCGGGCATCGACAAATACCTCTACATCGACTGGTTTCGCGATCATCCGATCGACGACGACCTGAAAATCTTTCGATGGAACGAAGCGAAGCTTGGCGGAATGGCGCACGTCGATTGGAAAGCCTTCGACCACCCGGATCTGGGCGCGGTGGAGATCGGCGGATGGAATCGCTTCCACGCTTTCGGCAATCCGCCACCGCAATTTCTTGAACGCGAAGTCGCCAAGTTTCCGAAGTGGCTGGTTTGGCAGGCGCTGCTTTCGCCAAAGCTTGAGTTGCTTGCGGCAGAAGTGGAAGCCGCCGGCAAGGACACGTGGCTGGTAAGGCTCGTCGTCCAGAATAGCGGATGGCTGCCCAGCTACGTGAGCAAGCGGGCGCTCGAGCGGAAAGTAGTTCGTGGCGTCATCGCGGAAATTTCGCTTCCGCCTGGTGCCGAGCTGATCAGTGGCAAGCGGCGGGAAGAAATCGGCCAGCTCGAAGGCAAGGCGTACAAACACACCGGCATTTCGTTCTGGCCGGACTACCATGTGACCGACGATCGTGCGAAGATCGAATGGGTAGTGCGCGGGCGTACGGGAGATCGCGTCGCGTTGACGGCACGGCATGAGCGCGCCGGCACGGTCCGCACGGAAATCAAACTGGGATAGAGGCGGCGAATGGCAAAAGTGCTTGGTCTGGGAGGGCTGTTTTTCAAATCGCCCGATCCCGAGAAATTGCTTGCCTGGTATTCGCAGTGGCTGGGCGTGGGCGACGGCAAGAACTCGATCGAGTTCCAGCCGCAATCGATGCCGGCAAACGGCTTTACGGTGTGGAGTCCGTTTCCCGCCAATACCGATTATTTTGCCCCGTCGGATCATCATTTCATGTTCAACCTGATCGTCGACAATCTCGATGAAGCGTTGGGTCAGGTGCATTTGGGAGGAGGGCAGGTGGTCGGCGAAATCGAGGAACATGAATACGGCCGCTTCGGCTGGTTTCTCGATCCTGACGGCAACAAGGTCGAGCTATGGCAACCGCCTCTTCCCGGCCGCGTCGGGCGCCGCGAGTGAAAATCGGTCGCTTCGCGCTGGCGCCCTTGCCTGGCGTGCGCCCGCAAATGGGCGATCTCACCGCGCCGTTCGATTTCTCGCAGTGATTCGACGGACGCTTGTCCGCCGCAGACGCGCTACGCGGCGGCGCCCCGAGATCGCTACGTCCTGATTCGACGCTCATGTCGAAACCCGCGCTGACCTTGATTCCGCGAGGCATCTGGACGCTCGGCCTGGTCTCGATGCTGATGGATATGTCGTCGGAGCTCGTCCACAGCGTCCTTCCGCTATTCCTGGTGACGACGCTCGGCGCGTCAGCGCTGACGGTCGGGCTGATCGAAGGTGTCGCCGAAGCGACGGCACTGATCACCAAGGTTTTTTCGGGATACCTGTCGGATTACTTTCGCAAACGCAAGCTGCTCGCGGCCTTGGGATACGGCCTGGCCGCGTTGTCGAAACCGATTTTTCCGCTTTCATCATCGCTGGCGTGGATCGTTTTTGCCCGCTTCATCGACCGGGTCGGCAAAGGTATTCGCGGCGCACCGCGCGATGCCTTGGTGGCCGACATCACGCCGCCCGAGTTGCGCGGAGCGGCCTACGGCCTGCGGCAGGCGCTCGATAGCGTCGGCGCGGTGGTCGGACCATTGCTCGCGATCGCCGCCATGCTTTGGTTTGCCGACAATTTTCGAAGCGTGTTCTGGGTGGCGGTGATTCCGGCGTTTGCTGCGGTCGCGCTGCTGGTGGTCGGCGTGCACGAGCCCAACCAGGCACCCAAAGGAAAAACGCGGGATGGAGCGCGCCTGACCTTCGCCGATGTCGGCAGGCTTCCGGCGCGTTACTGGTGGATCGTCGCCATCGGCGCGACGATGGCGCTCGGGCGTTTTTCCGAGGCGTTTCTGGTGCTGCGCGCGCAAAACGTGGGCATGGCATTGGCGTGGGTGCCGCTGGTGATGGCGCTGATGAGTCTTGTCTATGCAATCGTCTCCTATCCGGCCGGCGTGGCTGCCGATCAAAAGCGGCAGGGCATGCTTTTGTCTGGCGGCTTTCTCGCGCTGATCGTTGCCGACGTGATACTCGCCAACGCGTCATCCGTCGGCGGCGTCCTGGCCGGCACCGCGGTGTGGGGCGTACATATGGGCCTCACCCAGGGCGTGTTGGCGGCGCTGGTCGCAGAGACGGCGCCGGCCGACCTTCGCGGCACCGCGTTCGGACTATTCAATCTGGTCAGCGGCATTGCCTTGCTGATCGCCAGCGCGCTTGCCGGCTGGCTGTGGGACGTCTTCGGGCCGCCGGAAACGTTTTACACGGGCGCCGGGTTCGCCGCTCTGGCCTGGATCGGCATGCTCGCACGACGTGTCGGAGCCGTTCGACGCCGACATAAACCGCGCAAAGAGGGTGCTCGGGCGCCAGACGACTCGGGCATGGGTCACTAATTGACATCATATTAGATGGTTGGCACGCTTTGTTAGTGCAACATCTTAGTAGTATTGCGCCATCGCATATTGCGCATAATTTATATTATGTCTAGTTCGAAATACAGGATGATCGTTCGCCGGCGCATCCAACTCGCGAATGCAAAAGGACGCCAACGCATCGATCACGCCGCCGTCCTCCCCCGGGTCAGCCAGATCAAGCCAACCTATATGCCAATTACTTCTCAATAAAGCTCTAATCATTCCTTTGTGGCCTAAGCGGACCTGGTTAGTATTCCAAATCATAGGTTTTGGCGAGCGGGCCACGTGTACCAGTACGACCCTATCGATCAGCGCTTTGTCGACGAACGCGTGGCGCAGTTTCGCGACCAGACGCGGCGCTTTCTTGCGGGCGAGCTGACCGACGATGAATTTCGGCCGCTACGCCTGCAGAACGGCTTGTACATCCAGAAACACGCGCCGATGCTGCGTATCGCAATCCCGTACGGACTGCTGTCGACGACGCAATTGCGCGAGCTGGCGCACATCGCTCGCAAGTATGACAGAGGCTACGGCCACTTCTCCACGCGTCAGAACATCCAGTTCAACTGGCCCAAGCTCGATGACGTTCCGGACATCCTGGCCGAGCTGGCGAGCGTCGAAATGCACGCCATTCAGACCAGCGGTAATTGCGTCCGCAACATTACGTCGGATCATTTTGCGGGCGTCGCGGGAGACGAGATCGTCGATCCCCGCCCCTACGTGGAGCTGTTCCGCCAGTGGTCGACGTTCCACCCCGAATTCGCCTATCTTCCGCGCAAGTTCAAGATCGCCGTGGGCGGTTCGACCATCGATCGTGCCGCCACGCTGGTGCACGACATCGGCGTACATGCAGTGCGCAACGAGGCCGGTGAAGTCGGCTTTCGCGTCCTGGTCGGCGGCGGCTTGGGCCGCACCCCCATCATTGGTCACGTCATTCGCGAATTCCTGCCGCGGCAGGAGATTCTCAACTACCTCGACGCGATCCTGCGCATCTATAACCGTTTCGGCCGCCGCGATAACCTGTACAAC
>DAIQRF010000018.1:0-14308 GCA_036786505.1 Casimicrobiaceae bacterium
ACACTACACTGTGCCGAGCTGGCATTCCCCTTCGGATCCAATAGCCGCCCTTCCGTCTTGTCAAAGGGGGCCGCGTGCCGTATACAAACCTCTTGTAGAAGCTTATAGAAGTTCGTTCCCAGACCCGCGTTTGCTCCCATTCGGAGCAGTGTTCTTGCCATTGTGCACTCTTTTCACCGCTGTGCCATAAGTTTGTTGATCGCAGCTATAAGCAGTTCTGGTTTGATCATCTCGAAATTTGTGTTCATTTTGTCGCGGGGGAGAAGAAGCGGGTCCTGCTTATGAAAATTCTTAAATTGTCCACAGGGCTATCTGCCATCGCCTTTGCAGCGACGATTGCCGGGCCCGCGCAAGCCTACGATGAGGGTGTGGTCGCGGGCGGCGGAACGATCGAGGGAAAGGTCGTATTCAACGGCGCCGTACGCACGCGGAAAATCATCCCAACCAAGGATGTCGAGGTCTGCGGCGGTATTCGCGAGGAGCCGATGATTCAGGTCGGGCCGGACAAAGGCGTAGAGAACGCGGTCGTGTACCTGGTCGGGGTGGCCAAAGGAAAAGCTTGGCCGGCAAAGGGTAAGACGCCCGTGCTCGTCAATGTAAAATGCCGCTTCGAACCTGAGGTTCAGGTGATTCGCACAGGTCCGCTGGATGTCGTCAACAAGGATCCGGTGCTGCACAACACCCACGGTTATTATGGCAAGCGCACCGCCTTCAACATGGCGTTGCCGAACCAGGGCCAGGACATTCCGACCGAGTTGTCTCGACCCGGCACCGTTCGCGTCGACTGCGACGCACATGGCTGGATGGAGGGTTGGATCTACGTGGTGGACAACCCCTACTACGCGATCACCGGAGCCGACGGCAAGTTCACGATCGCTGACGTCCCGCCCGGCGAATACGACCTGGTGGCGATCCAATCATTCACCGGTCCCGTCCAGCAGAAGGTGACTGTCGCGGCGAGCAAGCCGACGAGTCTGTCGATCGAGTTGAAGAAATAAGCAGCGACTTGGCCGAACCGGCGGATTGACTTCCGCCGTCTTATCATATGAGGTGGGCCGACAAAGCGGTCCACAGAGTTTTACAGAGAAGTGGCAAAAAAGTAGAAGAAAAAAAAGCATAGGAAAAGCGATCCCTCGAGAGGAGATGCCCCCATGTCCGACCTTGAGCGCGAACGACGAGAAATGGCTGCGGTGCTCCAGCAGCCAGGGGTGAGTCCAGACGAATCGTTCCGGGTGAGCCGGCGCACGTTCATCCACAAATCGTGTTTCCTCGGCGCGGCCACGGTCGGCCAGACCTTCGGATGGTGGCCGCTGCTCAACACCATCGACGTCGCTTATGCGGCCGAGGAGCCCTTCAAGTTCGCCTGGATATCGGACACTCATCTCTACCAGAAATCTCTCAACACCCGATTCGTCGACAAGTGTGTGCGCGCGGCGAAGGAGGTCCAGGCCATGAGTCCGCCGGCCGACTTCCTGATCTTCGGCGGCGACATCGCCCAGCTCGGCAAGATCGAGGAACTCGAACTCGGCGTCGAGATTCTGAATGAAGTCAAAGGTCGCAAGTTCTTCATCCCGGGCGAGCACGACTGGTATCTGGATATGGGCAAGAAGTGGGGGCAGCTCTTCGGGCAGCCCCACTGGACATTCGATCACAAGGGAGTGCGCTTCGTCGGGCTCGATACGGTCAGCCGCGGCCCCGACTACTGGACCGCTAAGAAGATGAGCCCGGAGGAGCGCATGGGCCACATGGCGACCCTCGACGGCACTGTTGCCGGCCCGTGGGCCGGTGTGGGCCGCGACCAGCTCGACTGGTTGCAGACGACGCTCTCCACCTGGGACAAAGCCAGACCGGTCGTCATCTTCAGCCATAATCCGCTCTACGAATACTACCCGCCGTGGAACTTTTGGGTGCGGGACTGGCGCGAGGTGAACGACATATTGAAGCCCTATACGAACGTCACCAACATCCACGGTCACTGCCATCAGGTGCTCTACAACGAGATCGGCACCATGCGCTCGATCGGCATGCTGGCGACCTCCTGGCCCTGGCCCTATGCGCCCGAGGGCGTGCCCAAGCTCACCAAGCCGATGATCCGGGTCGACCCCGGCGATTTCTACGACGGCGTCGGCCGGAGCGACCTGACCATGAACAAGGATCGGATCGAAACGGAGTACATCATGTGGGGACGCAAGGAAGTCTTCGTGCAGTCGGCGGCTGATTCTTCGTTGAGTCACCAAGAAGTGTTGCGGCCGCGGATCGCCGATAATGTGTGGCCATACTGAGGGAGGATTGGTCATGACTACTAGAACGACATTCTCCTCGCTGCTGTCTGGCGCCTCGTTCGTCGGAGCGATCGCGGCGATCGCGATTCTCGCCGGCCCAGCCGCGGCGCACAAGACGCCGGTGACGCCGCAGCAATTGCAAGCCTATCAGGACGCGTTCATGGAGGAGGTCCGGAAGGGCGACCTCTTGTTCCATGGCGATGAAGCGACCGCAAAAGATATGGGAGCCAAGCTCACCACCACGGGAATGGCGTGTGCGATGTGCCATCCCATGGCCGCCGACACCCATCCGCATGAATTCCCGAAGTTCCAGGCGATGATCGGCAAATTCTCGACACTCCGCGATATGATCAACTGGTGCATCGAGAAGCCCATGCAGGGCGAGAAGATTGATCCCGAATCGGACGCGATGAAGGACTTGGAAGCGTATATCTACTGGTCGAACACCGGCTCCGTATTGGCACCGGGCAAGTATTGATTTTGCTTCGACACCGGGGGCGGGGCCCTGCCACCAGTCTTCGCTGAGGCGCGGTTCGGGGCTCGCCGTCAGGATCAACGGCAGGACGATTGAGGTTCCACTGATTCTGGGGAGCCGCGCGGCCCATGAGGTCGCGTCGACGGCGGAGGGCACGCCTTGACAGACAGCGCAGAACCATTGCACGGCAATTTTGCCGGCGTCGACCTCGATGATCTGGTCGATTGGCGGCTCGTCCGGACTTGGCTCTATTGGGGCATGTTCTGGCTTATTATCACGCCGTCGATCGGCGTGGCGCTCTCGGGCCTTTTCAGCTATCCGGATTATCTCGGACACAGCCTGGCGCTTACCTTCGGTCGACTGCGGCCCGTCCACGTCAACGGCGTCATTTTCGGCGCGTTTTCCAGCCTATTTATAGGCGAATGCTATTACTTGGTGCCGCGTTTGTGCGGCGTGCGGATGTACCGGGAGGAGTGGGGCGTTCCGCTGGCTTTCGTGTGGAATATCGCCCTCATGATCGGTCTCATCTCGCTGCCTTTGGGCTACAATGACGGGCTTGAGGCCGGTGAACTTCCAATCTTCGCCAAAATCCCGATTTTCATCGTAACGGCGGGGGCGACCGTCCAATTCCTGGTCACCGTTGGTCGACGCCTCGAAGCGCCGCTCTATGTAGGACTGTGGTATCTGATCGGCGCCTTCGTGTGGACGACGATGAATCTCGTCCTGGGCGCCGTCATCTTGCCCTATACGATCTCGGGCATCAACAGCGCGGCCTTCCACGGTCTTTACCTCCACTACATCGTCGGCCTGTGGATCACGCCGGCCGGCTACGTGCTCATCTACTACTTCCTGCCGGTCAGCGTGCGCAATCCTTTATACGCCCACAAGCTATCGCTGGTCGGCTTCTGGTCGCTCGCGCTGTTCTATCCCTTCGTCGGCATCCATCATTATCTTTACAGCCCGATCGCCGACTGGGCCGAGACGATCGCGATCGTCACCTCGATGCTGCTGATCATCCCGGTGTGGACCGTGCTGGTGAACTTCTTTGGCACCATGAGCGGCAAATGGCCCGAATTCGGCGGCAACCTGCCGGCGAAGTTCCTGATCACGGGTTCGGTCATGTATCTGCTGGGATGCTTCCAGGGCTCCGTGGAGGCCCTGCGCTCGATCCAGCAGCCAACGCATTTCTCGGACTTCGTCATCTCGCATTCGCACCTCACCGTATTCGGCACGTTCGTCATATGGTCGATCGGCGGCCTGGTTTATCTTTGGCCACGGGTATGGGGACGTGAGCTTTGGTCGTGGAAGCTCGGGAACTGGTCGTTTTGGTTGATCACCGTGGGCATTTCCACAATGGGCCTGGTGCTGACCGCCGCCGGTCTGCAGCAGGGCTTCGAGTGGATGCTCGGCGTCGAGTGGGTCAATACCATTGTACAAATGAGGCCCTATTGGCTGGTGCGGACGTTCTCCGGCATCAGCATGGACATCGGAATGTCCCTGCTCGTCATCAATCTCATGATGACGGCGCTCGCCGGGCCGGCTGAGGGTAGGCAACCGATTTTGAGACGCGGAGCAAATCCGCTTCCGGCAGGAGGGCCCGCAGAATGAACGCGCGCGTCGTCGCGCTAGTGGCCGGAGTGCTGTTCTTCTTCCTCGCGGTCTTCACCCAGGGGCTGCTCCCCTTCCTTGAGCCGACCGCGCGCACCAACGCGGTGACCGCCGTGGTCCGCACCGATTTGGGTCAGCTCAAATGGATGCGGACGGAGGCCACAGACTATACGCCGCTGCAACAGGCCGGCCGCCGCGTGTATCTGCGCGAGGGCTGCTGGTATTGCCATTCCCAGTACGTTCGTCCGGTGACCGGCGAAACGCGCCGCTGGGGGCCCGTGAGCCAGGCTGGCGAATATGCCTACGACGTGCCGCACTTGTTCGGCACGCGGCGGATCGGACCGGATCTGACCCGCGTCGGGCTCAAATACAGCGACGAATGGCATTTCGCCCATTTCTGGAATCCGCGCCAGCTCACGCCGGATTCGATCATGTCGCCGTATCGGAATTTGTTCGACAGGCCTGCGGAGCCGGTCAAGATCGTCGATGACGGCGCCGGCAATCGTATCCTCGACAAAACACCGGTCACCCAAAAGCTGTTCGATTTCACCAGCAAGGAGCAGATCAAGCTGACGCCGAATGCCGATGGGCTCCTGTTTGTTCCGATGCGGGGGCAGGGCAAATCCCCGCTCGTCTGGACCCCGAACAAGGAATACAGCGGCGACACGGTCACGATCGCCGCCGAATCGAAAGACCTCGAAGGCCTCATCGCTTATGTCCAGAAGCTCGGCATGAACCGTGGCAAGTGGCGCGACCTGTTCGAACCGCAGCAGCTCGAGGTCACCGACGCGACGCTGCCGCGCGCCGCCGAACGGATCGCCTACGGCAAGGAGATTTACCAGCAACGCTGTGTTGGTTGCCACGGCCCCGAGGGCGACGGCAACGGGCAGGCCGCGACCTTCATGTACAATCAGCGCCCGCGAAATTTCACCTTGGGAGTGTTCAAGTTCAGGCTGACCAAGGAACCCGTGCCGACCGACGGAGACCTGCTGCGAACGATTACCCGTGGGGTGCGCGGCACGGCAATGCCGCCCTGGTATGATCTGCCGCTGACGGACCGCCTCGCGGTCATTCAATACATCAAATATGATCTGGCCGTAGATCGCTCGGATGCGGCTAGTCCGCATGCCTGGTTCACCGAGGAGCCACCGGGCGCACCCTTGTACATCGCGCGGCCGCCTGCCCCATCGCAGGACATCGTCACTCACGGCAAGGACATTTGGGAAAGCGCCAAGTGCTGGGAATGCCATGGTCACACCGGCAAGGGCGACGGCGAAAAGGCCGCCGGGCTGAAGGACGATTTCGGTTTCCCGATCCGGCCGGCGGATCTTACCAGCGGCCAGTTCAAGTCGGGCGCTGCGGTGGAGGACATCTTCAGGACCATCAGCACCGGCTTGAGCGGCACGCCCATGCCGTCATTCAAGGATTCGTTTCCGGAGCAGGATCGCTGGGCCCTTTCCTACTACGTGCTCGCGCTCTCCGCCTTCAAGGACCCGCTCACGGGAAATGCACTATCGATCTCGGCTGCAGACCGCGCGGCGCTCGACGATCCCAAGCTCGAGGCGGCATCGTCGGATAGCGCCTATGTTCCAAGCGGAGGCACGAAGCAGAGTTCCGCGGCGTCGGACGCGGCGCTGGCCGGGGAACCCGGAACTCCGGTCGCGGCGAGCGGCGGAGCCGCGGTTCCAAAGGGAGAGTGACCAATGGCCGACTACGAGATCATGGGACCGTACCTGATCGCGTTGCTGATGGGCATGGGCGCGGTCTGCATTTTCATCTGGGGCGTTTTGTCGGGCGCCTTCAACAACACCGATGAGGCGGCTCTCAAATTCTTTCGCGCGGAGATGGAAAATGACAGAACCCGTAAGCCCCTCGAGCAAGCCGGCGAGTGACAGCTCGCACGACGAGTCGGAGGAATACGCCGGCGGTTACATCAGGGCGTGGCACGGGCGAATCCCCCGGTGGCTGTTGATTGTTTATGCCGTGCTGTTCGCCTGGGCGCTCTATTACGTCTATACTTATTGGGGCGGCCTCGGGCCGGGACGGGTCGGCTGAGAACGTCGACGCGAGCGGCGGTTGGCCCGGCCGACTTCAAGAAAAAAGGTGGCGAAAATGCTGGCAGCCAAAATTGTTCTTGCGGTAGCGGTCTTGAATTTGCTCTTTTTGATCTCCGAACTCATCTTGAACGCGAGCCGGGCTTTTCTGGGCTGAACAGGAGAGAGCAATGCTGACCGATACTGCCTTCTCGCTCGCGCATGCGAGCCCGAACCAAATAATCGCCTTCGTCGGCGGCGCGATCGCCCACATCGGCTTCTTCGCCTGGATCGTTTACCTCGTGCGAGCGGGTTAGCGATAAAGAGCGGCGCCACCCGGCGAGATGCGCTCGAGCGGTTTGGCAGGGACAATCTGTCATGGCCTATTATCTTATGCTCTTTGCAGCGGGCTTCGCAGGAAGCTTTCATTGCATCGGCATGTGCGGCGGCTTTGCCTGCGCGCTCGGCCGCGATCCGCATGGACGCAGTGCGACCGTCCTGCGCCACCTTCTCTATAACACGGGTCGATTGACGACCTACTGTTTCCTCGGTGGGCTCGCGGGTGCGTTCGGCCAAGTAATATGCACGTCGCAAGGAACAAATGTTCTGCTGTTGGGCGGCTCCTTCGATGTTGCCGAGCGTATCCTCGCGATCGTTGCGGGACTGCTCATGATCTGCATGGCGATGCAATTCTTCGGGCTGCTGCATGTCTTTCATCGCCTTGCGATCGGCTTCGCCGGCAGCACATTTGCCATGGCCCTGCGCAGCCTGCTGGCGGCACGCAGCCGCGCGGCGCCGCTCGCCCTCGGGGTTTTCAACGGCTTTCTCCCGTGTCCCCTCGTCTATGCCTTCGCCGCCGAGGCGGCGAGCAACTTCCGGCCACTCGCCGGTTTCCTCACCATGGCATCGTTTGGCCTGGGAACCTTTCCGGCGATGCTGATGATGGGCGGCATCGGCCGGATTCTCACGCCGACGTGGCGGCAACGCGGCGTGAGGTTCGCCGGCGGCTGTATTCTGGTGCTCGGCCTGATCACCCTCGGCCGCGGGATCGTACCCTTGGTCGCGCATGCGGCGCATGCTTGGACGGGAGGCGATCCCGCGTGAACGCCCAGGGCGAAAGCTTGTGCAGCCATTGCTTTCTATCCATCGGCCCGCGTCCGATGCGGCGCATGGTGAACGGGAAGAGCTGTGCGTTTTGCTGCTACGGCTGCTGCATCGCTTTTCAGGTGAAGAGCGGCAAGAGTGAGGAGTGGGATGCCGCCTGGATCCTGATCCGGCTCGGCGTAGGCGGCTTTCTCTCGATGAACATCATGCTATTCAGCATCCTGCTCTATACGGGCGCTTTCACCGGGGCCGATGCGAACGTGCTTCCCCGGATCGAGCTTTTGCTGTGGATTCTAGCCACGCCGGCGGTGGTCATTCTCGGCGGACCCTTTTTGGTCGAGACCTGGCTCAATGGAATCCGGGGACGCTTGACGTCTTCGGCGCTTATCGTCCTCGGCGTCGGCGCCGCTTATGTTTATTCCGCTTTTGCCGTCATCGAGCAGAGCGCGCGTGTCTATTTCGACACTGCCACCATGGTGCTGATGCTGTTCACCGTGGGCCGCTATCTCGAAGCGGTCGGTCGCGCCAGGGCGGCCCGCGACCTCGAACCCCTCCTGGCCGCGGAAAGCGAGTGCGCAACTGTGGTCGATGGCGGCACGGAGACTCGCCGCCCGGTGCGGGAGATCGACGCCGGCATGCTGGTGCGGGTGCGGCCTGGCGAGCGCATTCCGATCGACGGCGTAATTCTCGAGGGAGAATCCCATACCGATGAAGCCATGATCACCGGGGAAAGCCGGCAAGTTGGGAAAAGCGTCGGGTCCTCGGTGATTGCCGGCAGCATCAATCTCGACGGCCCGCTCCTGATCCAAAGCAGCGGCGCCGGCACCGCGACCCGTTGGGCCCAGATTTGCCGCTCGGTTCGGGACGCGCTGTCGCGTCGCGGCCCGACCCAGCGCGTCGCGGACCGCGTCGTCGCCGTCTCCGTGCCTCTCGTTCTGACCCTCGGCGCGCTCACGGTTCTGTATTGGGCGCACTGGCTGCCCTTCGATCGGGCGCTGCTGGTCGGGCTCTCGGTGCTGGTGGTCGCCTGTCCTTGCGCGGTCGGCCTCGCCGCGCCGCTGGCGACCTCGATCGGCATCGGGCGACTGGCACGGTGTGGCTGCCTGGTCCGGGAGCCCGGTGCACTTGAGGCCCTCGCGCGGACGCGATTGCTGGCGTTCGACAAAACCGGCACGCTCACGTCCGGCAAAGCTCATGTCGTCGGCATCGAAACGGAGGGGGCCGAGGCCGATGAGGCGCTGGCGCGTGCGGCCGGGCTCGAGCGCCACTCCGAACATGGCTTGGCCCGCGCCATCACCATGGCAGCGGTGGCGCGCGGCCTCGAGCCGGTAGCGACGCGTGAGGTGCGAATCGTGCCCGGCCGCGGCATCCGGGGCAGTGCCGATGGCCAGGTAGTCGCGGCCGGGAACGGCGCTTTCATGAGCGACATCGGCTGGTCGTTTGCTCCCGCT
Organism: Casimicrobiaceae bacterium; assembly: GCA_036786505.1. Classification (GTDB taxonomy): domain Bacteria; phylum Pseudomonadota; class Gammaproteobacteria; order Burkholderiales; family Casimicrobiaceae; genus PALSA-1003. The sequence continues at coordinate 8,954 of DAIQRF010000018.1, forward strand.
TTGAGCGGGCGTGCGCGATCGCTGGAAGCGACTGGCTATTCCGTCATCTATGTCGGTTGGGGCGAGCGGGTCCACGCGGTGCTGTCGCTCGATGATGTGCCGCTTCCCGAAGCGCGCTCGACGATCAAGGCGCTTCGCAGCCGCGGGCTGAAAGTGGCGCTGCTGACCGGCGATCTCGCGAAAGCCGCACAAAGAATTGCCGTCGCGATCGGGATCGAGGACCTAGAGGCGGGCCTGTCGCCGGAGGCCAAGCGCGCTGCGCTGGATCGTCACCGCCAAAACCACAACATGGTCGCGATGGTCGGCGACGGCCTCAACGACGGGCCGGTTCTCGCCGAAGCGGATGTCGGGATCGCCGTGGGCTCGGCGACCGATCTCGCCCGCGAAACCGCGGCTATCGTGTTGCCCAAAGATGGATTGTGGATGCTGCCCTGGGTCGTCGACGTGGCGCGGGCGGTTCGCAAGACCATCCTCACCAACCTCATGTGGGCTTTCGGCTACAATGTCGTCGCCCTGACTCTTGCGATGATCGGCGCCCTGCAGCCCATCTTAGCGGCCGCGGTCATGGCGGGTTCGAGCGTCCTCGTGGTGGTGAATTCGCTGCGGCTGGCACGGCTGCCCGACCCGGGTCCATCGCTGCTCCGACGATCGAACGTCGAGCCAGAGAGCGTACGTCGTGATGTCGACGTTTCGGCGATGCTTGGTCCGGCGATCGAGCCGAGCTGACGGCGCCTCAGCCAAACACATCATGAGTAAATGCGTCGTACCAGCCGCCTGCCTCGCGGACCGCCTGGCGGCGGGTCTCGGGGTTTTCACCCACCTTGCTGATGAAGATATCGCTCATCTTGATCGTCCCATCAGCGGGCTTGAAACTAATGGCGTCGCTCACCGCATCGTCGGCGGCGAGATAAGTGAAGCACGTATTGAACAGGTGAGGCGCAAGACGCTCCGATCCGGTCAGCGCCGCCGCGATGGCGAAGGCACAGGCCTTGGCCTGGGAATTGGCGCAAAAGGCGGATTTCGGCATATCGCCGGCGCTGGCTGCATCCCCTATCACGTGGATCCCTGGCTGGAGCTTCGATTCGAACGTCATCGGATCGACAGGACACCAACCGGACTGATCTGCGAGGCCAGCTTGCTGCGCCAATTCGCCGGCGATTTGCGGCGGAATGATATTGGCGACGTTTGCCTTGAAAGTGTCGCTCGCCGTCTTGACCGATCGGCCCTTTAGGTCGACCCCCTGGACTCCGCCGGTGAATTGGGCCGGCAGCCACTCGATCATTCCGGGATAATGCCGGTTCCAGCCGTCCTGGAACAGGTCCTGTTCAAAGAAAGTGTCCTTCGCATCGAGCATCAGGATCTTCGATCGCGGCTTGTATTGTTTGAAATAGTAGGCGACGAGGCAGGCGCGCTCGTAGGGGCCGGGCGGACAGCGAAACGGGTTTTCCGGGGCAGCGATCACGAATACGCCCCCATCCTCCATGGCTTCGAGTTGTGCGCGCAGCAGCTTGGTCTGTGGTCCGGCGTTCCAGGCGTGCGGCATGGTCTGGGTCGCGGCTTCGTCGTAGCCGTCGATGGCACCGAACTTGAAGGCGATGCCTGGAGAAACGACGAGACGGTCGTAGGACACCGTCGTGCCGCTCTCGAGCCTGACGATCTTGGTCACCGGATCGATCATCGCAGCGGAATTATGAATGACTTTGATGCCGTATCGTTCTGAGAGCGTCTCATAACCATGGGTAAGCGATTCGAACGACCAAAGGCCAGCAAGATAAAGATTGCTGAAAAAGCAGGTCGTATAACGCGTCTTCGGCTCGACCAGCGAGACCTCGAGAGTCTTGGCGCATGAGGCCAAATATTTGGCAACTGTCGCGCCTCCCACGCCGCCGCCGATCACGACCACCCGCGGCTTGGCTTGGCCTGCCGCCATTCGGGGGGCGAGCGCCAATCCCATCGCTCCTGTGACGACGCCAAATTCGCGACGGGTCCAGCATTTCATGGCGCCTTGACTTCCTTCCCCCGCGCCGCAAGATAGTGCGCAACTACCGCAATCTCGTCGTCGGAGAGCGATAGGCTCACCGCGTGCATGATATGGCTCGAGCGCTCGTTCGACTTGAACGCCTGCATCATGCCAGCGAGTTTCTCCGCGTCCAACCCGACGATCGACGGAATGCCCTTGTCGCGACCGTCGACGCGATGGCAGGATGCGCAGGTTGCGGCGAGCTGGGCGCCTCGATCAGGCTCTGCCGCGGCGACCTGATCCGCGACGGCAACGAACAGGCTTGCGGAAATCCAAAGTGCAAGGAATGGTCGTATCATCGTCCAACGACCGCAAGGTGATGTTCCAATCGGGAGACGCCGCCGCCGTCCTCTTCCCAGATGAATTCGAGCGAACCGCTGTCCGTCGCCCGCAGATAGAACTCGATGTAGGGGTTGGCCGCAACGGACTCGTGAAGATCGACGCTGAACACCACAACGTCGCTGTAGCGGCAGACAAACTTGTTGATGATCTTGCGCGGGATGACTTTGCCCTGATCATCATGGCGCAGGCCGGTTTCCATCGCATGGGTGATCAGCGCCTTGACCGGAAAAATCTCGCCCTTCGCCGCAGTGGCCGGGACTTGCACACGTGGTACCGGGGTGACCATGGTCGACCTGTCTCCGGGTTATTATTTACAACCATTGGTAGCTACTTCGACCCAGGTCTTGGCCAACAGGAGCACACCATCGTTCATCTCCGCCACCGCCAAGACGAATTGCGGTTCGGCGAGGCGGATGCGCGTCGACACGCGGGCTTGGCTGCGCTGGGGAGTGAACTGGAAGGTGGCGACCTCGATGAGCGGGTTTTTCGGCGCCAGCACACGGATGTATTTAACGTGGTCCGTTTCAGTCATGGGGCTGTCGATTTCGAGAGAGAGGGACACGGTGTAGCCGTTTGGAAAGACCTTCGGCATCACAAGGTGAATGCGGTCCGATTGCGTGGGCGTCTTTCCGGTCAGGTGCTCGATCAGCTTCACTTCATCGTCATCATCGCTCGCGCTCGCGACCGGCGGCGCGGCCAATGTGACGCTCGCGCATCCAGCGGCGACCATCAACAATCTGCGGCGCGACAAGCCGACGACACAGCTCTCCTCGACCATCCTGATCTCCTTGCAATTCGCCGAGGCATGGACTGAGCAGCCCCCGCCAGCAAATCATCAGAGACACGTATTAATTCAGCAACTCCCTCGTCCCGTCAATGCATCTCTTCACAATGAAGTCCAGCCTATACTGTGGCGGCCAACGGAATCGGACCGATGCCTTGCGCCAGCACCTCTTGGCTTGCGACACGCAAAGGCACTCGTGGGAACGAGCCTCGGCGCCGATCTCTGCGGCTCAGAAGTCCATGTCCCTATTCCCGTGATGATGGTGGTGGCCACCCGCAGGCTCATCCTTATCATGCAGCTCGGCGATCATCGCCTCCGTGGTGATGAGGAGACCCGCTATGGACGCGGCAGCCTGCAGCGCCGTGCGCACCACCTTGGTCGGGTCGATGATGCCCTTGGACACCAGATTGCCGTACTCCGCGGTCTGAGCGTCGTAGCCATAGGCGTAGGTGTCCTTCTCCAAGATCTTGCCGATCACCACCGAGCCGTCGTCGCCGGCATTGGTCGCGATCTGGCGCGCCGGCCAGGAAATCGCCCTCTTGACGATCTCGATGCCGTGCTCTTGATCCTCGTTGGCGGCCTCAAGGTTCTCCAGCGCCCGGCCGGCGCGCAGCAGTGCGGTGCCACCACCGGGCAGGATGCCTTCCTCGATCGCGGCCCGCGTCGCATGCAGCGCGTCGTCGACGCGGTCCTTGCGCTCCTTGACCTCGAGTTCGCTGGCGCCACCGACCCGGATCACGGCGACGCGGCCCGCGAGCTTGGCGATCCGCTCCTGCAGCTTTTCGCGGTCGTAATCGGATGTCGTCTCGTTGATCTGGGCCCTGATTTCCTTGATGCGCGTCTCGATTTCGGCTTTCTTGCCGCAACCTTCGACGATCGTGATGTTGTCTTTGTCGATCGTCACCTTCTTGGCCCGGCCAAGCAACTTGATGTTCGCGTTCTCGAGTTTGATGCCCAGATCCTCGCAGATCGCATGCCCGCCCGTGAGAATCGCGATATCCTGCAGCAGCGCCTTCCCGCGATCACCAAAGCCGGGGGCCTTGACGGCCGCGACCTTGAGGTTGCCGCGCATCTTGTTGACGACGAGGGTGGTGAGCGCCTCGCCCTCGACGGCCTCGGCAATGATGAGAAGCGGCCTGTCGCTCTCCATTACCGCATCGAGCAGTGGCAGCAACTCGTTGAGGGCAGAGAGCTTCTTTTCGTTGATGAGAATGTAAGGCTCATCCAGCTCGACCCGCATCTTATTGGCGTTGGTGACGAAATAGGGCGAGATGTAGCCGCGGTCGAATTGCATGCCTTCGACCACTTCGAGCACGGTCCCGAACGATTTTGCCTCTTCGACGGTAATAACGCCGTCGTTGCCGACTTGTCGCATGGCATCGGCGAGCAAACGGCCGATCTCGACATCGCCATTCGCGGAAATAGTGCCGATCTGGGCGATCTCCTCATTCGAGGTAACATTCTTCGAATTCTTCCGCAGGTCGGCAATGACGGTCTCGACCGCAGCGTCGATGCCGCGCTTAAGATCCATCGGATTCATGCCGGCGGCAACCAACTTGGCGCCTTCCCTGACGATCGCGTGGGCGAGCACCGTAGCGGTGGTGGTGCCATCACCGGCCTGATAGGATGTGCGCGAGGCGACCTCGCGCACCATCTGGACGCCCATGTTCTCGAACTTGTCGTCGAGCTCGATGTCCTTGGCGACGGTGACGCCGTCCTTGGTGATGCGCGGTGCGCCGTATGATTTTTCGAGCACAACATTGCGGCCTTTGGGACCCAGCGTCACTCGGACCGCGTTGGCAAGGATGTCGATGCCGCACAGCATCCGGTTGCGGGCCTCGACGGAGAACTTTACCTGCTTGGCGGCCATTGCACCTTGCCCCGCTTGGATTCGTCACTCTTAGAAGCGGAAGTTGCGGGCGCGGCCCAAAAGCCTCTCAGGGTCGCATGAACATTTACTTTAACGTTCGACTAATGGGAGTGTCAACGGCGGAAAGATTCCGACGATATCGACGATCCACTGACCAATATCCTGCGATCTGGTGCGCGGCAGCTGCTTGCGCAGGCTATCGAGATCGAGGCGGAGACCTTCCTCGCGGCGATGAAGGACTTGAAGCTCGCCGACGGGCGAGACCGCCTTGTGCGGCACGGCCATGGTCCCGTGCGGACGATCCAGACGGATCGGTCCGGTCGCTGTCTCTTATACACA
>DAIQRF010000019.1:0-14075 GCA_036786505.1 Casimicrobiaceae bacterium
CGTCTGGTCGTGGCTTGCAGCACAGGTGACGGCGGCGATCAAATGCGTCCCGCTCGGTCAGGTCGCGGGGCAGCGCCTGCTGAAAACTTTGGGCGAGCATATTCCCGGCGTGGTCGCCGGCGCACGGGCGACCCTCGACGATGACGTGACGAGCTTCGCCCCGGGCCTCGCCCTGGCAAGCGCTCGACACGAGAGTCAGTACACGCGGCTTTTCCGCTCCTAGGAGAGAAAGCCTTGGCGATTGCGCAACCGTTGCGCGTGGGCATCGGAGGTCCGGTAGGGTCGGGCAAGACCGCGTTGACGCTCGCGCTTTGCCGTGCGCTGCGGGATCGCTGCGAGATCGCGGTGGTCACCAACGACATCTACACCGAAGAAGACGCCCGGTTTCTGGTCGACAACAAGGCGCTGCCGCCGGAGCGCATCATCGGCGTGGAAACCGGCGGCTGTCCGCATACGGCGATTCGCGAGGATGCGTCGATCAATCTCGAGGCCGTCGACCGCCTTGCTCAGCGCTTCGGCAATCTCGACGTCGTGTTTGTCGAAAGCGGCGGCGACAATCTTGCTGCGACATTCTCGCCGGAGCTGTCCGACTTGACCTTGTACGTGATCGATGTTGCCGCAGGCGACAAGATTCCACGCAAGGGCGGCCCCGGCATTACCAAATCCGACCTGCTGGTCATCAACAAGATTGACCTGGCTCCGATGGTGGGCGCGTCGTTGGAAGTCATGGCGCACGACGCGCGCCGGATGCGTGGGGAGCGGCCGTTCGTGTTTACCAATCTCAAGACCGGCGCGGGCGCCGACGCGGTCGTTCGCTTTGTCGTCGAGCGCGGCATGATCGCGCTGACCTCGCCGCTCGAAACCCGCACCGCCCCTGCGCACTAAGCGCGCTAAGCATTTTCTCGTCGCGCAGCCCGCGCCGACGATTCAACGCCGCGCACGCGCACCATTTCGTTCCAAACCAGTGCGACGCAACGCGCGACGCACCGCTTTGGAACGCGCGGATCCATCGCCGAGCGTCGGGACGACCGCTCTCCACGCTGATCAGCAGCCCGCCGCCGAATGGAAACAGAGCGTTAGGAATCGCGTCGGCGCGTGGCATGGATTGTGCGAAGCAACAAGGTGACGGCGCGTCGGCGCACCCATGCTGCGCCAACACGAAGAGCGCGGCCGCCCAAGTGTGCGTTCGTCAACCATTCGATACGGGGTCAACCATGCAACGACGAAATTTTCTCAAACGACTGGCGATTTCTGCGTCGCTCGCGGCCGCCGGAATGGCTGTCTGCCTGCCGTCATTCGCCGCCGACACGATCAAGGTCGGAGTTTTGCATTCGCTGTCGGGAACGATGGCGATCAGTGAAACGGTGCTCAAGGACGTTACGCTGATGGCGATCGACGAGATCAACGCCAAGGGCGGCGTCATGGGCAAGAAGCTGGAGCCGGTGGTCGTCGATCCCGCATCGAACTGGCCCTTGTTCGCCGAAAAAGCCCGCCAACTTCTGACCCAGGACAAGGTCGCCGTGGTCTTCGGCTGCTGGACCTCGGTGTCGCGCAAGTCCGTGCTGCCGGTGTTCGAGGAGCTGAACGGACTCTTGTTCTATCCGGTGCAATACGAAGGCGAGGAGCTTTCCAAGAACGTGTTCTACACCGGGGCTGCGCCCAATCAGCAGGCGATTCCTGCCGTCGAGTATCTGATGAGCAAGGAAGGCGGTGGCGCAAAGCGATTTATCCTGCTGGGCACCGACTACGTCTATCCGCGCACGACCAACAAGATTCTTCGCGCCTTCCTGCACAGCAAGGGCATCGCCGACAAGGACATCGACGAAAAGTACACGCCCTTCGGTCACTCCGACTATCAGACCATCGTCGCCGACATCAAGAAATTCTCGGCCGGCGGCAAGACCGCGGTGGTGTCGACCATCAATGGCGACTCCAACGTGCCGTTCTACAAGGAGCTCGGTAATCAGGGCGTGAAGGCGACCGACGTGCCCGTGGTCGCATTTTCGGTTGGCGAAGAGGAGCTCCGCGGCGTGGATACCAAGCCCCTGATCGGGCATCTCGCCGCGTGGAATTACTTCATGTCGCTCAAGAATCCCGCCAACGATGAGTTCAAGAAGAAATGGGCGGCCTATGCCAAGAAAATGCATCTCGCCGGTGCCAACAAGCCGCTGACCAACGACCCGATGGAAGCCGCGTACGTCGGCATCAATATGTGGAAGCAGGCGGTGGAGAAGGCCAAGTCGACCGATGTCGACAAGGTGATTGCCGCCATGGGGGGACAGTCGTTCAAGGCGCCCGACGGCTTCACCATCAAGATGGACGAAAAGAACCACCACCTGCACAAGCCTGTGTTCATCGGGGAAGTGCAGGGCAACGGCCAGTTCAACGTCGTTTGGAAAACGGCCGGCCCGATCAAGGCGACGCCGTGGAGCCCGTACATTCCGGAAGACAAGGGCAAGAAGGACGAGCCGGAAAAGAAGTGACGCATCGGTCCAAGAGCGGCCCGCCGCAGGACGGGTCGCGATTGGCGTTTTGTTTGGCGTGGCGGCGGCGGACCGTGATCACCCGCCGCCGCCGTTTGTTTTATCACCATGCTCGGGGGCGTTCCGTGGTCGCGATCATGCGCTGCTTCGCCGCGTTTGCCTTGAGTGCGATGGCGTGGTCGGCCTGCGCGTTGGCGCCCGAAACGCTACGCGATCTGGCTCTGGGCGACAACGATGCCAAAGTGAAAGCCATTGGCGTTGCCGCCGCGAGCGGCGACATTGCGTCGCTGCCGCTACTGCAGGCCTTGCTCGACGGCGAGATGCAGACGGTCGGCGACGCGCAGATACTGCTTGTCAAAGGCGATGCGGCAACGGACCTGCTGACCGGGCGGGCAATCACGCCGCTTCCGGAAAATCGCGACGACGTCGTCATCAACAATCGGATTCGCAAGGAACTCCGCACCGCGATCGCTGCATTGAAGCTCACTGCGCCGCAGCGCGCCGTCCGCCTGGCCGCGGCAAAGGAGCTGCAGACCGGCGCCGATGAAGATCTGCTGCCGGCGATCGGCGCCGCCCTGACCAAGGAATCCGATGGCGAGATCAAGAGTCTGCTTTCGCTGACGCAGGCCTCGATCCAGTTGACGAGCAAGGACAAGAACACGCGTCTCGCGGCCATACGCGCGCTCGCCGAAAGCAACCATTCGAGCACCAAGACACTGTTGCTCGCCGTGCTCGAGCAGAAAGACGACACCTTCAGTGAACCCGACGCCGACGTTCGCGCCGAGGCCGAAAAATCACTGCACGCGGTCCAGAGCAGGCTTTCCGCGGGAGAGATGGTCGGACGGGTATTCAGCGGCATCTCGCTCGGCAGCATTCTGTTGCTCGCCGCGCTCGGTCTGGCGATCACCTATGGGCTGATGGGTGTGATCAACATGGCGCACGGCGAGCTGATCATGATCGGCGCGTACACCACCTACGTCGTGCAAAACGTATTTCGTTCTCACTTTCCGGCGCTGTTCGACGCCTACCTGATCGCGGCGGTACCGGCGGCGTTTGTCGCCGCCGCCCTGGTCGGCATGATGCTCGAACGCAGTGTCATTCGCTTTCTCTACGGCCGGCCGCTGGAGACGCTCCTCGCCACCTGGGGCATCAGCCTGATCCTGATGCAGTCGGTGCGCACGATCTTCGGCGCGCAGAACGTACAGGTCGAGAATCCTTCCTGGATGTCGGGTGGGATCGAGGCGATTACCGGAGTGGTCCTTCCCTGGAGCCGCATCGCGATCATCGGCTTCGCGGCGTCGGTGCTGGTGATGATGTGGCTGCTGCTGACGCGAACGCGGTTGGGCCTGTTCGTGCGCGCAGTGACCCAGAACCGCACGATGGCGAGCTGTACCGGCGTGCCGGTTTGGCGGGTGGACACCTGGGCATTCGGGCTCGGATCGGGGATCGCGGGGCTGGCCGGTTGTGCGCTGTCGCAAATCGGCAACGTCGGCCCCGACCTCGGCCAGAGCTACATCGTCGACTCGTTCATGGTCGTCGTGCTCGGCGGCGTCGGTCAGCTCGCCGGAACCGTCTACGCGGCGATGGGCCTCGGCATCGTCAACAAGTTCCTCGAGGCGTGGTCCGGCGCGGTCCTGGCCAAGATCGCGGTGCTGGTATTCATCATCGTGTTCATCCAGAAGCGTCCGCAGGGGCTGTTTGCGCTCAAGGGCAGAATGGTCGAGACGTGACATGCGACTCTTCCCGCGGCCAATGGGCGGTGCCGTGAGGGCCGCAGCGTGAGCGCGCTTGGCGGCACGGCTTTCGTGCCGGTGCTCATTGGCGACGGGCCGCGATTCGCGCGCCTCCTCCCGGCCAACGGCTGGCTGTTCTACGTCGCGGCGGCGCTGGTGCTGTTCGTCGCGTTCCCAGTGCTGAATCTCGCCGTTCCCCCCGCTAGCGCGCTCCACCTCTCCGATTACACCGTCACCTTGATCGGCAAGATCATGTGTTACGCCATCGTCGCGCTGGCGATGGACCTGATCTGGGGCTATACCGGCATCCTGTCGCTTGGACACGGCTTGTTCTTCGCGCTCGGCGGCTACGCGATGGGCATGTATCTGATGCGCTCGATCGGACACGACGGGGTCTATCACCGCGACCTGCCGGACTTCATGGTCTTCCTCGATTGGAAGGCGTATCCGTGGTACTGGAGCTTCACTGACCAATTCTGGTTCGCGGCGCTGCTGGTGGTGCTGGTTCCCGGCGTGCTCGCCTTCGTCTTCGGCTATTTCGCCTTTCGCTCGCGTATCAAAGGCGTGTATTTCTCGATCATCACCCAAGCCCTGACTTACGCCTTCATGCTGCTGTTCTTCCGCAACGACACCGGATTTGGCGGCAACAACGGTTTCACCGACTTCAAACGCATCCTGGGGTTTCCCGTTACCGCACCGCAGACTAGGATGGCGCTGTTCGTGCTGACCGGCGCCGCGTTGCTCGGCTTTTTGCTGCTCGGGCGCTGGATCGTGACATCGAAACTCGGACGGGTGCTCACCGCGATTCGCGACGCCGAGACACGGGTCATGTTCTCGGGCTATAACCCGCTCTATTTCAAGCTGTTCATCTGGACGCTGTCGGCGGTGATCTGCGGTATCGCCGGCGCGCTGTACGTGCCGCAAGTCGGCATCATCAATCCCAGCGAGATGTCGCCCGCCAACTCGATCGAGATCGCCATCTGGACCGCGGTGGGCGGACGCGGCACGCTAGTCGGGCCGGTGCTGGGCGCGGCGCTGGTCAATCTGGGCAAGAGCTGGTTCACGCAGGCCTTGCCCGAGTATTGGCTGTTCCTGCTGGGCCTCCTGTTCATTCTGGTAACGCTGTTCTTGCCACGAGGTTTGGCGGGGCTACGGACCGCACGGCGGCGAAGCTAGTGAACGCGATCATGGCGCGCGAGCACTGGGATGACGCCGCGGCGGCGTCGGGCGTGCGGGTATTGACGTCCGGGGTGGACACCTCGCATCGCGGCATTCTCTATCTCGACGCCATCTCGGTTAGCTTCGACGGATTCAAGGCTCTCAACGCGCTGTCGCTGCTGATTGATAACGGCGAGCTTCGCTGCGTGATCGGTCCGAACGGCGCCGGCAAGACGACGATGATGGACGTGATCACCGGCAAGACGCGGCCAGATGCGGGCACCGCGTTTTTCGGGCAGACGATCGATCTCACGCGCTTTACCGAAGCCGAAATCGCCACCGCGGGCATCGGCCGCAAGTTTCAGAAACCCACGGTATTCGAGCAGCATACGGTGTTCGAGAATCTGGAGCTGGCGCAGAAGTGTGACAAGCGCGTCTGGCCGACGCTGGGCGCGCGCCTGGATTCAGACGCACGGGAGCGCATCGGCGCAACGATGGAGACGATCAAGCTGCTGCCCGAGGCATCGCGCCCCGCGGGGCTCTTGTCGCATGGGCAGAAGCAATGGCTGGAAATCGGCATGCTGCTCATGCAGGAGCCGCAGCTGCTTCTTCTCGACGAGCCGGTGGCCGGCATGACTGACGACGAGTCGATGCGCAGTGCCGAGCTTTTTCTTGCGCTGGCCGGGAAATACACCCTGATCGTCGTCGAGCACGATATGGAATTCGTCAAGCGCATTGCGCAAAAAGTCACTGTGCTTCATGAAGGAAGCGTGCTCGCGGAGGGAACGATGGACCAAATCCAGCAGAACGAGCAGGTCATCGAAGTGTTTCTCGGACGCTGATGATGCTGGCCGTACAGGGACTCAATCAGTACTATGGCGGCAGCCATACGCTGCGCGACGTCGGCTTCGACGTTCGCGCCGGGGCATGCACCGCGCTGCTCGGCCGTAATGGCGTGGGCAAGACGACGCTGCTCAAGTGTCTGATGGGCGTGCTTCCGATACGGTCGGGAAAGATCGGCTTTGCCGGGGCCAGCATCGCAAATCTGCCGCCCTATGCGCGCGCGGCGCTGGGTATCGGCTATGTGCCGCAGGGACGCGACATCTTCCCGCGACTGTCGGTGCTCGAAAATCTGCAGATGGGATTGGCCGCTAAAAAAAGCAGTGCCAGCGTTCCGGACTTCATCTTCGACATGTTTCCGGTGCTGAAGCAGATGCTGCACCGCCGGGGAGGCGATTTGTCAGGCGGCCAACAGCAGCAGCTCGCCATCGGACGGGCGCTGGCCATGCGACCGCGGCTGTTGATCCTGGACGAGCCGACCGAAGGCATCCAGCCATCGATCATCAAGGACATCGAGCGCGCAATCCGCAGCCTCGTCGCCGCGGGCGACATCGCAATTCTGCTGGTCGAGCAATACTACGATTTCGCCAAATCGCTCGCCGATCATTATGTCGTCTTGTCGCGCGGGGAAGTCGTCGCCAGAGGCTTGGGCCCGAACATGGATCGTGACAATGTACGCGCGCGTCTTGCCGTATAACGTTTGACTGCGGCTTAGCTGCGACGCGGGGTCGAAGCGGCTACCGGATTTGGACGCGAAGCAGCAACCCGCAGATCCTAACAGTGGCATCGTACTGTTGATGTAGCTTCTTTACTTTCGACGTCTAGACGTCTATGCTGTGAAGATATGCAGACAACTAAGCCCGTTCGGAAACGTCCCGGCCAAGTGCGCGATGCCATTATGCGCGTCTTGCAAACGCAACCCAGCGGCGCGTCGGTCGCCGAGATAACCGAACAAGTATCAGCGTTAATTGGGCACGTTGCGCCTTCTTCCGTGCGCTCCTATCTCCGGCTCAATACGCCTGGACATTTTGCTCGGATGGACCGGGCCCAATACGTGCTCAAGGGGCTCGAGACCGACCTCACAACACCGCGGCTCACGGGAACGCCTCTTCGGCAATTTCAGTACGGTCGCGCAACCTTGGTGCTCGACGATTCCTTTACATGGCTCGACGCTCAACCAATCAACTCCTTGCATGCAGTGGTTACCGATCCACCGTACGGTCTGGTTGAATATTCTGAAGGCGAACAGCGAAAGCTCCGAGCTGGGCGTGGTGGCGTATGGCGAATTCCGCCATCCTTCGATGGGGCGAAACGCAACCCTTTACCGCGCTTCACCGTTCTCACGCCGACCGACCTCGATGCGTTGGGGCAATTCTTTTTTTCCTTTGGCCGCCGTTTGCTGCGCGTGCTAGTCCCTGGCGCGAACGTCATCGTCGCGAGTAATCCGTTACTGTCGCACGTCGTATCGGGCGCACTTGCCCGCTCAGGTCTGGAACGGCGCGGCGAAATCGTGCGCTTGGTGATGACCATGCGTGGCGGTGACCGCCCCAAGGCCGCGCATGTCGAATTTGCTGACGTGAGCGTCATGCCGCGCTCGATGTGGGAGCCGTGGTTGGTTTTCCGCAAGCCGCTCGACGGCCGTGTTCAGGATAACTTGCGCAAGTGGGAGACGGGCGGGTTCCGGCGAATTTCGAAGGATCGGCCGTTCGGTGACGTTATCGAGTCCGCGCCGACGCGCCCCTCAGAACGTTCCCTCGCGCCGCATCCGAGCCTCAAGCCGCAAGCCTTCCTTCGCAAGCTTGTTCGTGGCGCCCTGCCATTAGGGACGGGGATCGTGCTCGACCCATTTTCCGGCTCGGGATCCACCCTAGCTGCGGCCGAAGCCGTGGGCTACGAAAGCGTTGGTATAGAAAGAGACACGCATTACTTTGATATGGCGACGCACGCGCTGCCCAAGCTTGCGGCGCTTCGCGCTCGCAGCGATTAGGCGCGGTAGACCCAGTTCAATCTAAGTTTCGCAATTCCGTCGGCGTGCAAAGTGGCGGTTCGAGTGCCAAGCTCACCGCGCGGATTCTTTCGAAAATCGTCGATCGTAACTTGGCCGAGGTACACCTCCCTAAACGCCAAAGGGGCCCGATCTACAGCCGGCTCGGTCGTATTGTCTACGGCGTATACGAACACGCACATCCACTGGTCTCGCGCGCCATGCGTGTCGACCGCGCCGCCAGGCTTACGGGTCGCCTTTATCTCGACGCCATGCTCGCCTGCCTTGATCGAATTGCCGGCGTACTTGCCCTTGACGACAAGGTCGGGATGCCCGTTAAAGTAGCAGTTCACCACAAGCGCGCGCGAGTGCTTCGCGAGGCTCGATGTGAGCAAATCCGACAAGACGCCCGACATAATCGCTGGCCGCAGCATGTCGTCGAGCCGCTCTAAACCCTTCTCGACCAGCCCATCGTTTACGTCGTAAAAGAAGTCGTAGACATCCTGCATCGCCGACTTGAAATCGTCCCGACGCAACTCGTAGGGAAACTGAGCAGCTTGATTGAAGTTCGAGGCGGCGATGGTATTCCGTTTGACCGGCATTTTCCCTCCGGCGCGTACCACCGCGTCATTCCTTACCCGCAAGTAGTGGTCGAATCATCGCACAGCACATCGCGACGGTCGGCCTGCGGGCTTTACTCGGGTCGCTTGCGTGACTAGATTTCCAGCTCAAACTTGGCGATTGGCCGGTCAGCAGTCCAAGGTCGCCGGCGAGAGCCGAAGTTGCAACTTCCAGGAAAATCCAGTCCTCGACGATGATCGGTTGCGTCAGATCAAGCGCCATCTCGGACGACGTACCCCTTCGGTCATTAGCATAGCCGGAACTATTCCATGAACGCAAAGCGCATACGGCACAGGCCTGAAAAATAAGGGGCTCGCATCGCTGCAAGCCCTTGACTGTTTGGTTGCGGGGACGCGATGCGGACCAAATCGCACATCTCAGGTGTGTGTCGCCGCGAAGACCCCGAGCTCAGTTGCCCGCCAACACAATACTTAGCGAGCGAGAGAAACGTGTGAGGTCCCGGAGCGGAGACGGCGCGAAGGGCGAGGAGTAAACCAAGGGAGCGCCGCCCCGTCCGGGCAATTCCTACATGAGCAAGCAGCGTGCCAAAATCGCGGCGGGGCGAAACTTCCCGCGCCTGCGTGGAGAAATACGCTTCGATCGGCACTCGGTGTGGATCCTGCCCGCGCCTCAGGCGCCGCGATACGTCACCGCGGCGACGGAACGGGGCACACCGGGCCGGAGCTTAACCCTCCGCCGGTATCGCGCTGCCGACGCCGGCGCTGCTTGCTTGCGCATGATGATCGGCCGCCAACAACATGTACACCGCAGGCACGACGAATAGCGTGAACAGCGTTCCGATCGACAGGCCGCTAAAGATCACCAAACCCATCGCGTGCCGGCCCGCCGCGCCCGCGCCGGCGGCGATCACCAGCGGAACGACGCCGAGCACCATCGCCGCGGTGGTCATCAAGATCGGCCGCAGCCGCACCGCGGCGGCCTGTTCGATGGCCTCGCGCTTGGTCTTGCCGGCGCGCTGGAGCTGGTTGGCAAACTGCACGATCAGGATGCCGTGCTTGCTGATCAGCCCCATCAGTGTCACCAGCCCGACCTGGGTATAGATGTTCAAGGTCGAGAAGCCAAGGTTGATAAAGATCAGCGCGCCGAACAGCGCCATCGGCACCGACACCAGGATCACGATCGGATCCCGAAAGCTTTCGAACTGCGCAGCGAGCGCCAGAAAAACGATGATCACGGCGAACAGCAAAGTCACCGCGAAGCCGCCGGATTCCTGTACGAACTGGCGTGACACGCCCGAGTAGTCGACCGAATAGCCGCTCGGCGCGACCTCGGCCAAGGCTTTCCGCATGAAATCGAGAACCTGATTCTGTGAAACTGCCGGCGAATAAACGCCGAAGATGCTCGCCGAGTTGAGTTGCTGAAAGTGCGCGATGCCTTCGGGGACGACCGAGGTCTTTTGCCGAGCGACCGTGGACGCCGGAACCAGCGATCCGTCCGCGGTGCGGATATGGTAATCGAGAACCTGGTCAGCGTTCAGCCGGTCGACCTGCAGCACCTGCGGGATCACCTTGTAGGACCGGCCGGCGATCGAGAAGTAGTTGACGTATCCGCCGCCCAGCGCGGCACCCAGTGCCGCGCCGACATCCTGTTGCGTAAGCCCGAGCGTGGCGACCAGATCGCGATCGACTTCGACCGTGGTCTGCGGCTTGTCCAGCTTCAAATCGGTGTCGACGAAAAAGAACATGCCGCTGGCCTGCGCTTTCTGCAGGACCGCTTGGGCGACTTCGTTCAGGTTCTGATACGGCTCGGTGGTCTTGATGATGAACTGCATGGGCAGGCCCTGCGATCCGGGTAACGGCGGAAACTGGAAGGCGGCGACGCGCGCGCCGGCGATGCTGTTCCACTTCTGCTGCAGCTCCTGCTGCAATTGCGCGGCGCTTTTCGAGCGTTCGCTCCATGGCTTGAACAGCACGCCGCCGAAGCCCTGGTTGGTCGTCGGCACGCCGGTGATCTGGAACATCTGATTGAATTCCGGAAGCTCGTGCGCAATATCGAACACCTGCTTGGCATAGGCGTTCATCTGCTGCGACGTCGCGTTGGGCGGGCCGACGATCTGTGACAGCACGACGCCCTGGTCTTCCTGCGGCGCGAGCTCGGACTTCGAGGTCATGAAAAGGTACACGACGCCGCCGAGCAGAATCAGGCCCATGACCACCGGCACCGACCAGGTGTCGAGCGTGCCGTGCAAAAGCCGTTGGTACCCGTGATGCAAGCGCTCGAACTGACGGTCGATGAAGCGCACGAAGCGGCCGCTCTCCTGCTCGGAGCGGAAGATGCGCGAGGTCATCATCGGCGACAGGCTGAGCGCGACGATACCGGAGACGGTGACGGCGCCGGCGAGCGTGAACGCGAATTCAGTGAAGAGGGCCCCGGTGAGGCCGCCCTGAAAGCCGATCGGCACGTACACGGCGACGAGGACCACGGTCATCGCGATGATCGGACCGCCCAACTCGCGCGCGGCGATCAGCGAGGCCTCCAGCGGCGACTTGCCTTCCTCTTTCATATGCCGGTCGACGTTCTCGACCACGATAATCGCATCGTCGACCACCAGGCCGATCGCCAGCACCAGCGCAAGCAGCGTCAGCAGGTTGACCGAATAACCGAGCATGAGCATGACGAAGAACGTGCCGATCAGCGACAGCGGCATGGCGATCAACGGGATTGCCACCGCGCGCAGGCTGCCGAGGAACAGAAAGATCACGATGGAGACGATGAGCAGCGACTCGATCAGGGTCTTGATCACCTCGTCGATCGAGCTGCTGATGAATTTTGTCCCGTCGTAGACGATTTCACCGGTCAGCCCGTTGGGCATCTGCGCCCGGATCTCGGGAAACACCGCACGGACGCGTTGCGCGACCTCCAGCACGTTGGCGTCGGGGGCGACCTTGATGCCGATGAACACGGCGTTGCGCCCGCCGAACGCGGTCGTGAAATCATAGTTCTCGGCACCGAGCGTGACCGTGGCGACGTCTTCCAGGCGCACGATCGCGCCGTCCTTCTGCTTGACGGCGAGCTTCTTGAATTCGTCAACCGAGTGCAGGCTCGTCCCCGCAGTGAGTTCGACGCTGACCATCTGGCCCTTGGTCGTGCCAAGCGCGGCGAGAAAGTTGTTGCTGCTAAGCGCGGTGCGCACGTCGGTCGCGGTAACTCCGTACGCAGCCAGCCGCGTCGGATCGAGCCAGGCGCGCAGCGCGAACTGCCGGGCGCCCAGGATCTCGGCCGTCTGCACGCCTTCGACCGAATCGAGCTTGGGCTTGACGACACGGACCAGGTAATCGGTGACGTTATTGTTGGGCAGGACGTCGCTGAAGAACCCCATGTACATGGCGTCGATCGTCTGCCCGACCTGGACCGTCAGCACCGGCTGTTGCGCCTCCGGCGGCAATTGGTTGCGCACCGAATTGACCTGGGTGTTGATTTCGGTCAGCGCGCGGTTGGCGTCGTAGTTCAAGCGCAGGGTCGCGGTGATCGCCGAGACACCCGAGACACTCGTCGACGACAGATAATCGATGCCCTGCGCCTGCGCGATCGCGCCCTCCAGCGGCTGGGTGATGAAGCCGGCAACGGTTTGCGCGTCGGCACCGTAGTAGGCGGTGCTGACGGTCACCACCGCATTCTGGGTCTTGGGATACTGACGAACGGACAGACTCGTCAGCGAGCGCACACCCAGCACCAGGATCAGCAGGCTGATGGTCGTCGCGAGCACCGGCTTGCGAATGAAAAGGTCGGTGAAGTTCATGTGCTCGGACTCACTGTTCCTGCGGCTTCGGATTGGGGCTGTTCGAGGGCTGCACCTTGTTGTCTACGATCAGCGGCGTGCCGTTCTTGAGCTTCACTTGTCCGCTGGTCACCACCTCGGTGCCGGGCTCGATGCCTTTGAGGATCGCGATCTGATCGCCGCGCGTCGGACCGGTGGTGACGAACACCTGCTGTGCGATCAACTTTGCGTTGCCCTTTTCGTCCTTGTCTTCCTTCTTGTCGGAGGCTTTCACCACGAACACCGTATCCCCGTAGGGATTGAAGGTGATCGCGGTCTGCGGAAGCGTGAGATAGCGGCTTTCCTCGCCCGAGTTGACCCTGACGTTGGCGAACATCCCGGGCAGGAGCTGTCGCTTGGCATTCGGGATCGTGGCCTCGATCTGCACGTTGCGGGTGTTGGTATCGATCTTGGAATTGATCGCATTGATCTTCCCGGTGAAGGCGACGCCCTTGTAGGTGTCGGTCGTCAGCGTCACCGTTTGGCCGACTGCGATCTGCGGCAACTGCTGCTGCGGCAGATAAAAGTCCACGTAAATAGGGTCGATGGCCTGCAAAGTGACCAGCTTGTCGGCCGGATTCAGGTATTGACCGAGGTTCACGGTGCTGATGCCGAGCTTGCCGGCGAACGGCGCACGCAATGTTTTCTTTGCCACCACCGCCTGCTGCTGCGCGACCTGCGCCCGCTTGCTCTTCAAGTCGCCGGCGTCGGTGTCGACCTGCGCCTTGCTGATCACTTCCGCCGCCAGTTGCGCCTTGTCACGCTCGTAGACGATCGACGCGAGCTCGGCCGCCGCTTCCAGCGAGTGAAGCAGCGCGAGGTCCGAGTCGGCGTTCAATTGGGCAAGCACCTGACCGGCCTTGACCTCGTCGCCGGACTTGAAATTGATGCTGCGCACCAGACCGGCAACCTCGGTCGTGACGTCCACGCCGCGCACCGCGCGCAGCGTCCCGACCGCGTTAAGCTGCGGCTGCCAAAGCTGATAGTCGGCCTTCATGGCACTCACCGTCGCCGGAGGCGGCCCGCCTTTGCCCATGTACTTCTGCATCATGTAACCCTTGAAGAAGTTGTACCCCACCAGACCTCCAATCAGCAGGCCGACGGCGATCAGCATGATGGTCATGCGCTTTTTCATTTGCAATTTTCCTGTGCGAGGTGATTCGAGCGCTGTGTCGCGAAATGCTAATTGGTTTGCGAATCGGCGCTTGCCGCAGCTTGCGGGTCGCGATTCCACCAGCCGCCGCCAAGTGCCTGGAACAGCGCTGCCGTGTCGGCGTAGCGCGCCGACTGCGCGGTGACAAGGTTGAGGCGTGCCTGTTGATACTGCTGCTGTGCGACCAGCAGGGCGATGATGCCGGTGCCGCCGAGCTGATATTGGCGCTGGGTCAGATCCAGTGTCTCGCGGGCGAACGCGGTCGCAGCGGATTGGGCCTTGAGCGCGCGGGCATCCGCCTCCAGGGCTCGCAGCGCATCGGCGA
>DAIQRF010000262.1:0-3381 GCA_036786505.1 Casimicrobiaceae bacterium
GAGTCGCAGTTCCAGTGCAGAAGGTCGAACGGAAACGGGTCCCGGCCCATGAGATAGTTATTGATCACGAACGACCATATCAGGTCGTTGCTGCGCAGCATGTTGAACGTGTTCGCCATCGCCGATCCCTCGAGAAAGCCACGATCCTGCATGCGCTTCTCGAGCGCCTGGACCTGTTCCTCGTCGATGAACACTTCCAGCTCGCCGGCGCCGGTGAAGTCGATGAGCGAAGCCATGAAGCTCGCGCTGGCGATGCGCGGCTCCTTCTTGGCGGCGAGATGGCCCAGCGTCGCCGCCAGAAGCGTTCCGCCCAGGCAATAGCCGAGCGCGTTGATGTCCTTCTCGCCGGTCGCCTTCTCCATGGCGTCGATGGCGGCAAGCGGGCCTTCAAGCATGTAGTCGGCGAAGTCCTTGCCGGCCAGGCGTTCGTCGGGATTGACCCATGAAATGACAAACACCGTCAGACCCCGCTCGAGACACCATTTGATGAGCGAATTCTTTTCACGCAGGTCGAGGATGTAATATTTGTTGATCCAGGGCGGAATGATCAGCAGTGGTCGCTTGTAGACTTTTTTTGTCGCCGGCTCGTACTGTATGAGTTGCATGAGTTCGTTTTGGAACACGACCTTGCCCGGCGTCGTTGCGATGTTGACGCCGAGCTCGAATGCCTTGCTGTCGGTCATCGAAATTCTAAGCTTGCCGTTGCCGCGCTCGATGTCATCGAGCAGGTTGTTGAACCCCTTGACCAGGTTTTGCCCGCCCGTGGAAATCGTTTCGCGGAACACCTCCGGATTGGTGAGCGCGAAGTTCGAAGGTGCGAGCGCGTCGATATATTGACGGGTAAAAAAGTCGACCTTTTTCTGGGTCCGCTCGTCCAGGCCCTCGACGCTGGCGACCGCGTCGTGCAGCCAGCGGGCGGTGAGCAGGTAGGATTGCTTCACGTAGTCGAACAGGAATTGTTGCTGCCAGTCTTCGTGGCGAAATCGCTTGTCGCTCTTGGCGGGCTCGGCGACCGGGGGCGGAGACTGGCCCATGAGCTTGAGCATCGACGACTGCCAAAGCGCCGAGTAGCCCCACCAGAGGTTTATCTGCGTTTCGGCCAAGCGATAGGGATTCGACAGCATCTTGGCCGCGACCTCGAGAAACGCCTTGGTCAGACCAAACTCGTCGGCGACCAGCGAAGGCCCGCCGATCGCTTGCCGCGCCAGAAAATCACCGAGGAGCTTGGCGCTTTTGCCGGCGGCGCTGGCAAAGGATTCGGTGAGCGCTATCGGATCGTAGTGGTGTCTGTCGGAAAGGGTGGTTTCAGGAGCGGACATTCGAAGGCCTTGGGTATCGTTGGTCGATGCTGGATTGGGTGCTTAGTTGGGTACTCAGTTGGGTACTCAGGGTCGCACAAAACGGATCTTGCCGTCATCAGCGACATGTCGCGCAAGCCGCCCCGCACGCCAGAGATGGTTGAGGTGGGCGATCGCCTCACCCATCGCGAAAAAGCGCTGCTGCAAGTCGAGCTCACGGCGGAAGAGCAGCGGAACGAAATCGGCTGCCGAGCGTGGCTCGTCCGCCGCCGCGACCAGCTCGGCCAGGCGCGCTTCATGATGCGCGCGCAGCTGTTCGACGCGCGTACCGGCGCCGACAAAAGGCAGACCGTGCGACGGAAGGATGAGCGTACCCGGCGGGAGGTCGGCAAAGGCTGCCAGCGAATCGAGAAACCGCGCCAGCGGATCGCCGTCGGGCTCGACCGGCCAGACGCTGACATTGGTGCTGATCCTGGGCAGAAGCATGTCGCCGGAGATGCAGACGTTCATCGAGTTGCAATGGAGGGAGGCGTGTTCCGGCGAGTGCCCGTGGCCGGGAATGACCCGCCAGCGGTTGGGTCCGATGGAAATTTGGTCGTGGGCCTGGACCCGCAGGAAAGACAAGGGCAACTCGGGGACGCCGCGTCGATACTGGTTGCCCCGCCTCTCGAGCGCCGCGACGTGCTCGGAGGTAAGGCCATGAGCGCGAAAAAACTCGGAAAATGCGGCGACTCCGTAGCCGCTGTGCCCGTTGGCGATCGCATGCGCAGTCAGGTATTCCGCCTGAGGCATCGCGACCGTGCAGCCAAAATGCTCACGCAGCCACGCCGCATTGCCAAGGTGATCGGGATGGTAGTGGGTTGCGATCACGCGGGTCATCGGGCGAGCGTCGAGCGTCGTCGAGAAATGCGAGTTCCACAGCGCGCGCGTGGGTGCGTCGCCATAGCCACAGTCGACTTGCGTCCAACCGTCTCCATCGGAGAGCAGCCACAGGTTGATGTGGTCGAGCGCGAACGGCAGCGGCATGCGCAGCCACAAGACGCCCGGCGCCACCTCGCGCGCTTCTCCGCCACCGGGCGGCGCCGAAAACGGAAACTGGAGAGTCGAGAGAATCGTGGCGTTCATGGCAAGAGCATCGGGCTCGGAACGCGGGAGGGCGCGAGCGTCGCGCCTTGTGCGACGCAGCATCGTCTTTCAATCGCCGGGGCATGTCAAGCCTGAGCCTGCCTGGACATCCGTTCGCACACCACGATTATGGTATGTTGATTCTCTACGCTTTACTCGTTTAGCGCCGCTGCCATGCCATCCGCGTCCCGGCCGGAACCCCTTAGCTATAGCATTTCCGACCTCGCCAAAGAATTCGCGCTGACGACGCGCGCGATTCGCTTCTACGAGGGCGAGGGCCTGCTCTCTCCACGGCGCGCGGGGCGCAGACGCGTCTACGCCGAACGCGAGCGGGTGCGCATCAAGCTGATCCTGCGCGGCAAGCGGCTCGGCCTTTCGCTGTCCGAAATCCGGGAGCTGCTCGACCTGTATCAGGCGACCAAGGGGGAGCGGGCGCAACTGGTCAAGTTCCTGCAAGTGCTTGCCTCGCGCCGCGCCATGCTCAATCAGCAGAAGGAGGACATCGCTATCGTGCTCGCGGAGATCGATACGCTCGAACGGCAGTGCAGGAAGCGGCTGCGGCCCGGAGCGAACGGGAGCGATTGACGCCCGAAAGCCCTCTAAATTGACGTTTACGTAAGCGTAATATAAGCTTTCAAACAGAACTGTTTCGCTTCTCCATTCATGGCCATGCTTGCATCCTTTTCAGGCGCCGCGCGGGCAGGCGCACGCTATGCGCCATCATGCAACAGACGCTGATCGTGATGGCCGGCATACCCGATCGTTGACCCGAAGCTGCCATGCTCAATTTTCCGTCGCTCAACTTTCATCTTGGCGAGACGATCGACATGCTGCGCGCGACCGTGCAGCAATTCGCGGCGGACGATATCGCGCCCCGGGCGGCGGACATCGATCGGGAGAACCGCTTTCCGCCTGAGCTTTGGCGGCGCATGGGCGACATCGGCCTTCTGGGCATCAC